>JANPDN010000170.1:0-12255 GCA_031431555.1 Rubrivivax sp. | reverse complement strand
TCGCCGGCACGGCCTGGAAGTCCGGTGCGGCCAAGGGCAGCACCGGCCGGCCGGTGGCGTTGCTGACCCACTTTGTTCTCGGCCGCGCGGGCTGAATCGCAGCTTGCCACCGATCGCGCTTTGCCCGAGATCAGCTTTCATACCGGCGTTGCCGACAAGATCGGCTATGTCTGCCGGCTGCTGCGCAAGGCCAGCCGACAGGCGGCGCGCGTGCGGGTGATCGGCGACGCAGCAGAGCTCGACCTGCTCGACAAGGCGCTGTGGACCTTCGACGCACACGACTTCGTGCCACACCTGCGCTGGCAGCCCGGCGCGGCGGTGGCGCCAGCGTTGCGCCGCACGTCGATCTGGCTGACGCCAGATGCGCTGGCCTGGCCCGAAGGTGTCGAGCCGCCGGCAGTGCTGGTCAACCTTGGCGACGACACCGTGATCGGGCTGGTGGCCTTCGAGCGAGTGATAGAAATTGTCTCGGCGGACCCACACGAGCGCAGCGCCGGGCGCGCCCGTTGGCGTCGATACGAGGCTGCTGGCCACCCGATCAAACACTTTCCAGTCGCCAACGAGTGAGCGCCGAGCACGCCGCCGTCTCTCGGCGCTTCCCCTGATGGCGGACGCCGTAGAAAACATACAATCCGCGTTTTGTTCGTTCCGGAGGAACTTTTCGATGAAGAACCAGCTGTTGGCCCTTTCGGTCGTCTCCGTGGCCCTGCTTGCCGCCTGTGGCAAGAAGGAAGAAGCCGCCGCCCCCAAGGCCGCCGCGCCTGCATCGGCCGCTGCGCCCGCAGCGCCGTCGGTGATCAAAATCGGCCATGTCGGCCCGACCAGCGGCGCCATCGCGCACCTGGGCAAAGACAATGAAAACGGCGCTCGCATGGCGATCGACGACCTCAATGCCAAGGGTCTGACGATCCAGGGCGTGAAGGTCAAGTTCGAGCTGATGGCCGAAGACGACGCCGGCGACCCGAAGCAGGGCACCGCTGCCGCTCAGAAACTCGTCGACGCCAAAGTCCACGGCGTGGTCGGCCACCTCAACTCGGGCACCTCGATCCCCGCGTCCAAGATCTACAGCGATGCCGGCATTCCACAGGTCTCGCCGTCGGCCACGAACCCCAAGTTCACGCGCCAGGGCTACAAGACCACCTTCCGCGTCGTCGCTGACGACGTGCATCTGGGTGGCACGCTGGGCAAATACGCCGTGACCGAACTCAAGGGCAAATCGATCGCCGTCATCGACGACCGCACCGCCTATGGCCAAGGTGTTGCCGACGAGTTCGAAAAGGGTGTTGCCGCCGCCGGTGGCAAGGTGGTTGGTCGTGAGTTCACGACCGACAAGGCGACGGACTTCGCCGCCATCCTGACCAGCCTGAAGGCCAAGAAGCCCGACGTGGTCTTCTTCGGCGGCATGGACGCCGTTGCCGGCCCGATGATCCGCCAGCTCAAGCAACTCGGCATCAAGGCCAAGTTCATGGGTGGCGACGGCATCTGCTCGGGTGAGCTGCCGAAGCTGGCCGCGGGCTCGATGGCCGACGGCCAGGTCGTCTGCGCCGAAGCCGGTGGTGTTGAAGGTGACGCCAAGAAGTCGACCGAAGACTTCAAGGCCGCGTTCAAGACCAAGTTCAACGCCGACGTGCAGATCTACGCACCGTATGTGTACGACGCGGTCAACGTGGTCGTCGCGGCGATGGTCAAGGCCGACTCGGCCGATCCGGCCAAGTACCTGCCTGAGCTGGCCAAGACCGCCGACTACAAAGGCGTGACCGGCACCATCAGCTTCGACGAAAAGGGCGACGTCAAGAACGGCGCGCTGACCCTGTTCACCTACAAGGGTGGCAAGCGCGAGCAGATCGCCGTGGTTCGCTGATCCAGGCCTTTAGCTGAGATCGCTCAAGGCGCCCTGCGGGGCGCCTTTTTCATGGTGCTTCGGCTTGCAGCAGAACGAACTGGCGCGCGCCGACTTCAATGTGGTTCGAGACCTTCGCCTCTTGCGGCAACTGCTGCCTCCAGCCGCCGGCGGGCAGCACAAAGGCCACCGCGTTCGGGGCGGCATTGATCAAGAGCATCAGCGTGTGTGCCGACGCTCCGGGTGACCGGATGGACACCGTCAGCGCGCGCTGGTGGGGGTCATGCCAGTCGGATTCGAGCAGCAGGCTGCCGTCCGGCTGGCGCCACTCGATATCGGCGCTGCCGTCGACGCCATGTTGGTCGTCGTACCAAGTGGCTCGCAGCGGTCGAAGCTCGCGACGCAGCCTGAGCACGCGCGACGTGAAGTCGATGAGCGCTTCGTCGGCATGCGCCCAGTCGATCCAGCTCGTGCGGTTGTCCTGGCAATAGGCGTTGTTGTTGCCGCCTTGAGAATGGCCGAGTTCGTCACCGGCAGCAAACATCGGCGTGCCTTGCGCAAGCAGCGTGCAACTCAGCAGCGCACGCTGCAAGTCCGACCGCCGCTGGTTGATCGCAGGGTCAGCCGACGGGCCCTCGTGGCCGCAGTTCGAAGCCAGGTTGTGGCCATGCCCGTCGTGGTTGTGTTCGCCATTCGCCTGGTTGTGGCGGCGACTGTAGCTGAGCAGGTCGCGCAGCGTGAAGCCGTCATGCGCGGCACAGAAGTTCACCGACGCCGCCGGGCTGCGGCCGGGTTTGCGCAAGCGCTCGGCGCTGGCCGTGAGCACGTTCGCCAGCGCGCCGCGGTGGCTGGCATGGCCGAGCCAAAATGCCCGCACCGTGTCGCGAAAGCGGTCGTTCCATTCGAGCCAGCCGGGCGGGAAGTCGCCGAGGCGATAACCCCCATGCCCGAGATCCCAGGGCTCGGCGATGAGCTTGGTGCGCTTGAGCACCGGGTCTTGTGCAACGGCCTGGAAAAACGCCGCGCGGCTGTCGAAATCGTGGTCGCCGCGACCGAGCACCGGGCCCAAGTCGAAACGAAAACCGTCGACGTGGTAATCGGTGACCCAATGGCGCAGGCTGTCCATCACCATCTGCAGCATCGCGGGCTGGCGGATATCTAACGTGTTGCCGCAGCCGGTGATGTTTTCCAGCGTGCCGCGGTCGTGCGGCGATGCGCGGTACCAACTGCGGTTGTCCAGCCCGCGCCAGCTCAAGGTCGGGCCCTGCGCGTCGCTCTCGGCGCTGTGGTTGAAGACGACATCCAGGATCACCTCGATGCCGGCAGCATGCAGCTTTTGCACCATGCGCTTGAACTCGTCGCGCACGGCGCGGGCGCTGCTGCCAGCTGCGTGCCGCGCTGAGGCATAACGAGGCTCTGGGCAGAAAAACCCGACCGTGTTGTAGCCCCAGTAGTTGTTCAGCCCCAGCGCTGCCAGGCGCTGCTCGTCGAGATGCTGGTGGACCGGCAGCAGGCTCACCGCGGTGATGCCCAGGCGCTGCAGATGCGCGATTGCGGCGTCGCTGGCCAGGCCGGCGTAACTGCCGCGGATGTCGTTCGGCACGCCGGGATGCAGCATCGTGAAGCCGCGCACATGCAACTCGTAGAGCACGCAGTCGTCGACCTGGCGATGCAGCGGCTGGTCGCCTTGCCAATCAAAGTTGTCGTCGACCACACGCGCTTTGAGCGCATGTGCGGCGTTGTCGTTTGGATCGTCGGCAAAGTGTTCGCGGCGCCATTCAAAGGTGCCGACGATCTCGCGCGCCCAGGGGTCGAGCAGCAGCTTGTTCGGGCTGAAGCGGTGGCCCTCGGCAGGCGCCCACGGGCCATGGGCACGAAAGCCATAAACCGCGCCTGCCGTGGCGCCTGGCAAGAACCCGTGCCAGATATCGCCGCTGCGCCGTGTCAGCTGCAGGCGTTGCAATTCGTGAACGCCGAGGTCGTCGAACAGGCACAGATCGACCGCCTGGGCATGCGTCGAAAAAACCGCGAAGTTGACGCCGCCCGGCTGCACCGTGGCGCCCATCGGCCAGGGCTGTCCGGGGCCCAACACCGCTGGCGCGATTTCAGCCCCGCGACGGGACATGCCAGATGTCGCGGGTGTATTCGGCAATCGTGCGGTCTGACGAAAAAGCGCCCATGCCAGCGATATTGGCGATCGCTTTTTGCGCCCAGCCTTGTGGCTCGCGGAAGAGTTCGTCGACGCGCCGCTGGGTCGCGACATAACTGTCGAAATCAGCGAGCAGCAGGTAGTGGTCGGAATGGATCAGCGCATCGACCAGGCCGCGGTAACGCGCCGGCTCGTCTGACGAAAACGTGCCGTCACCGATCGCACTGAGCACGGCGCGCAGCGCGGCGTTGGTCTCGACCATGTCCTGCGGCCGATATCCCGCGGCGCGCTGCGCAGCGACCTCGGGTGTCTTCAAGCCGAAGACGAAGATATTGTCGTCACCGACCTGCTGGCGGATCTCGATATTCGCGCCGTCGTCGGTGCCGATGGTCAGCGCACCGTTGAGCGCAAGTTTCATATTGCCGGTGCCCGACGCTTCGGTGCCTGCGGTCGAGATCTGCTCCGACAAGTCGGCCGCCGGCATGATCACTTCAGCCAGCGAGACGCTGTAGTTGGGCAGGAACACCAGCTTCAGGCGCCCGGCGACGACGGGGTCGTGGTTGATCACACTGCCGACATCGTGGATCAGCCGGATGATCTGCTTGGCCATGTGGTAACTCGACGCCGCCTTGCCGGCGAAGATCACCGTGCGCGGCACCCAGTCGCCCTTCGGGTTCGCCAGGATCGCCTGCCAGCGCGCGACGACATGCAGCACATTGAGCAGCTGGCGCTTGTACTCGTGGATGCGTTTGACCTGCACGTCGAACAGGCTTGCCGGGTCGACCACGATGCCGGTGGCGGTTTCGATGTGGCGCGCGAGACGGACCTTGTTGCTGAGTTTGACGGCGAGAAAGCGGTTGCGAAAAGCGCTCGAATCGGCATGCCGGTTCAAGTCGCGCAGCGCGTCGAGATCACGCCGCCAGGCCACGCCGATGCTGGTGTCGATCAACGCTGCCAGGCCTGGGTTGGCCTGCGCCAGCCAGCGCCGCGGCGTGACGCCGTTGGTGATGTTGATGAAACGATCGGGGAACAGGCTTGCGAAATCCGCAAAGATGGTCTTGACCAGCAGCTCTGAATGCAGCGCCGATACGCCGTTGACGCGGTGGCTGCCAACCACCGACAGGTGCGCCATGCGCACCCGGCGCTCGCCACTTTCGTCGATCAGCGACAGGCGCGACAAAAAGCCGCCGTCACCGGGCCGGTGCAGCGCTGCCGCCGCAAGAAATTCGTGGTTGATGCGGTAGATGATGTCCATGTGCCGCGGCAGCACCTGCTGCATCAGCGCCACCGGCCAGGTTTCCAGGGCCTCGGGCATCAGGGTGTGGTTGGTGTAGCTGAAAACGGCGCCGATTTGTGTCCAGGCCGAGGCCCAGGCAAAACCATGTTCGTCGATCAGCAGGCGCATCAATTCCGCAACGCCAATCGCGGGATGGGTATCGTTGAGGTGGATCGCGACGCGGTCCGACAGATTGGTCAGCGTGCCATGTTCGGCCAGGTGCCGGGCCAGGATGTCCTGGAGCGACGCCGAGGTGAAAAAGTATTCCTGCTTCAGGCGCAGCTCGCGACCGGCGGGTGTGCTGTCGTTCGGGTACAGCACCCAAGAGATGTGCTCGAAGGCGTTTTTGAATTCGGCGGCGCGGGCGTAGTCACCGCTGTTGAAGGCGTGCAGGTCGATGTGCACCGGCGCCGCCGACTTCCACAGCCGCAGCGTGCTGACGCGCTCGGTGCCATGGCCGGGCACGACCATGTCGAAGGCCTTGGCGTTGACTTCGAGCGCATGTTTCCAGGTCGGCGGTTGGCCGGCAGCGGCAGGCGCTTCGACATGGCCACCAAAGCGCACCGGGTAGGCCAAGCCGACGCGGGGGAACTCCCAGGGCGTGCCGTCTTCGAGCCAGGAGTCGGGGTGTTCGATCTGGCGGCCGCCGGCAATCGACTGCGCGAACATGCCGTATTCGTAGCGGATGCCGTAGCCAAAGGAAGGCAGACCCAACGTTGCCATCGAATCCAGAAAACACGCTGCCAGCCGCCCGAGGCCGCCATTGCCCAATGCGGCGTCGGCCTCTTCGGCAGCGATATCTTCCAGCGTCGCGGTGTGGCGTTGCGCGGCGGCCTGCGCGTCAGCGGTCAAGTCCAGCGCGGCCAAGGCATTGCCCAGCGTGCGGCCGATCAAAAACTCCATCGACAGGTAATGCACGCGGCGCACCTTGGCCACACGGTCAGCCTCGTCGCCGGCGACCCAGCGCCGCGACAACTGCTCGCGGGCGAGCTGCGCCACCGCGCGCATCAACTCCGCAGGCGCGGCCCGCGGCGGGGAAACCCCGACGCTGTTGAGCAACTGGCGGTCCACCGCGACGGGCAGGGCGCAGACCGGCGCCTCGCCTGACGCGGTAGTCTGCGCCGCAATCGCGACGCTGGCGGTGCCCGACGGGCTGGTCTTGGAGGTGGTCATGGGTGCGTGGCGCCCGGAGTGGTCCCGGCCCGATTCTGCCGTGCGATAGGCGCTGTCGATTGGGGGAGGTGGCATGCCAAGCGCCGGGAATTTCGGGCATGCTTGAAGCGCCGATCGCTGCCAACGTTTTGTCGCCAGTGTTTTGGCAACCGCGCCCTGAAGCGCGCCGACCACGGAGAGCCGACCATGATCACACCCCACGAACTTGCCCAGAGCATGGACCTGCCCAAGCGCGCGGTGGCGCTGGTACTGGCGGGTGGTCGAGGCAGCCGCCTCAAGCACCTGACCGACAGCCGCGCCAAGCCGGGGGTCTATTTCGGCGGCAAGTTCCGCATCATCGACTTTGCGCTGTCGAACTGCCTGAACTCGGGCATCCGGCGCATCGGCGTGATCACCCAGTACAAGAGCCACAGCCTGCTGCGCCACCTGCAACGCGGTTGGGCGTTTTTGCGCCCTGAAATGAACGAGTTCGTCGACCTGCTGCCGGCCCAACAGCGGGTCGACGAAGAGTCGTGGTACCGCGGCACCGCCGACGCCGTCTACCAGAACCAGGACATCGTCGCGTCCTACGGCGCCGACTATGTCGTCGTGCTGGCCGGCGACCACATCTACAAGATGAACTACGCGGTGATGCTCGCCGACCATGTCGCGATGGGCCGCGAATGCACCGTCGCCTGCATCGAGGTCAGCCGCGAAGAGGCCAAGTCGTTCGGCGTTATGGCGATCGATGAGAACCGCCTCGTCACGGCCTTTGTCGAAAAGCCAGCCGACCCACCCGAGCGGGCCGGCAAGCCCGGCCGCTGCCTGGCCAGCATGGGCGTCTACATCTTCAATGCGCGTTATCTTTTCAAGGAGCTCGAGCACGACCTCGCCGACCCGGCGTCGAGCCACGACTTCGGCAAGGACATCATCCCGCGCACGGTGCAGCTCGGTCAGGCGGTCGCCCATCCTTTCGACCTGTCGTGTGTCGGCAAGCGGCATGGCGCCGAACCCTACTGGCGCGACGTCGGCACCATCGACGCTTACTGGGACGCCAATATCGACCTGACGGCCACCGACCCGCTGCTCAACCTGTACGACACGCGCTGGCCGATCTCTACCTATCAACCGCAGCTGCCACCGGCAAAGTTTGTGCACGACCAGGACGACCGCCGCGGCCTGGCCATCGAGTCGCTGGTGTCGGGCGGTTGCATCGTCTCCGGCGCGGTCTTTCGGAGCATCCTGTTTTCGCAGGTGCGGGTGCATTCCTACACCTCGGTCAACTGGAGCGTGCTGCTGCCCAACGTCACCGTCGGCCGGCGGGTCTATCTCAACCGCGTCATCGTCGACCGCGCGGTCGAGATCCCCGATGACACGGTGATCGGGCAGGACGCCGCCGAAGACGCGCGCCGTTTCCACCGCACCGAAAGTGGCATCACGCTGGTCACGCGCGACATGATTGCCAGAATGGTGGCCACCAAAGAAGGCGCGGCCTGATGCGGGCCTTGCATGTTGCGGCTGAGATCTTCCCGCTCGTCAAGACCGGTGGCCTGGCCGATGTCGCCGCCGCGTTGCCGGTGGCGCTGGCCCATGCTGGTGTTGATGTCCGCCTGCTGCTGCCCGGCTTGCCGCCGATGCTCGACGCGGTGCGGCACGCCAAGACCGTCGTTGACCTTGGCGCCTGCTTTGGCGCCGCGCGGGTGCGCCTGCTGCGTGGGCGCATGCCCGGCACCGACCTGCCGGTCTACCTGATCGACGCGCCGCTGCTCTACCGCCGCGGCGGTGGTCCTTACCAAGACCC
Organism: Rubrivivax sp.; assembly: GCA_031431555.1. Taxonomy (GTDB): domain Bacteria; phylum Pseudomonadota; class Gammaproteobacteria; order Burkholderiales; family Burkholderiaceae_C; genus Rubrivivax. The sequence continues at coordinate 4,037 of JANPDN010000170.1, read as the reverse complement.
CACCGGCGCCGAATGGCCCGACAACTTGCAGCGCTTTGGCCTGCTCGGCTGGGTCGCAGCGCAACTCGGTGCCGGCGAACTCGACGCTGGCTGGCTGCCAGAAATCGTGCACACCCACGACTGGCATGCGGCGATGACCTGTGCCTATCTGCGCGCCCATCCTTCGGCCGCAGTGCGATCGGTCTACACCGTGCACAACCTGGCCTACCAGGGCTTGTTTCCCCACGAAGACCGCGCCCTGCTGGGTCTGTCGGCCAACCTGATGTCGCCGGCCGGCATCGAATACCACGGCCAGCTCTCGTTCATGAAGGCCGGCCTGCAGTTTGCCGACCGCATCACGACCGTGAGCCCGAGTTACGCCGCCGAGATCATGACGCCGGAGTTTGGCTGTGGCCTCGACGGCCTGCTGCGCCAGCGCGGCACGGTGGTGTCGGGCATCCTCAACGGCATCGACGGCCAGGTCTGGGACCCGGCCACCGACCCAGCGATCGCGGCGCGCTACGACCCCGCGCAGTTCGCCGGCAAGTTGGTGTGCAAGGCCGCGCTGCAAGCCGAGTTTGGCCTGGTGCCTGCGCCTGAAGTGCCGCTGATCTGCGCCGTCAGCCGGTTGTCGCAGCAAAAGGGGCTCGATCTGCTCTTGCAAGCCCTGCCATCGCTGATCGAGCAGGGGGTGCAACTGGTGGTGCAGGGCTCTGGCGACCCGTCGATCGAGGCCGCGTTCAGGATGGCCGCGCAGGCGCACCCGGGGCGTGTCGCGGTGCACCTGGGCTACGACGAAAACCGAGCCCACCGCATCTTCGCCGGCGCCGACTTTGTGCTCGTGCCGTCGCGCTTCGAACCCTGCGGCCTGACCCAGATGTACGGCCAGCGGTACGGCACGCTGCCGATCGTGCGGCGGGTGGGTGGCCTGGCCGATACCGTCGTGGACGCTGACGTTCATGCCAACACCGCAGTGTCCGCCAGTGCTGAAGCAACGGGTTTTGTCTTCGATCACGCCAGTGCCGAGTCGCTGGCCGCCACGGTGCGCCGCGCGCTCGCCGCCTGGCGCGACGAGCAACGCCGCGCGCAACTGCAAACCAACGGCATGGTGCGTGACTTTTCCTGGGACGGCCCGGCCGCCCGCTACCTGCAACTCTATGCCGCAGCGTCGGCTGATGCTTGAACTCCCATGCCGATGCCTAACGTTCAATCCAAGCGGCTCGGCATTCTCGGCGGCAGCGGCCTGTACGACCTGGCCGGCCTGCAAGATACGCGCTGGGTCGCGGTCGACACCCCGTGGGGTGCACCGTCTGACGAGATTTTCCTCGGCCGCCTGGGCAACACCGAGCTCGCTTTTTTGCCGAGGCACGGCCGTGGCCACCGCATCCCGCCGGGCGAAGTCAACTACCGCGCCAATATCGCTGCGCTGAAGTCGCTCGGCGTCACCGACGTCCTCAGCCTCAGCGCAGTCGGCAGTCTGCGTGCCGACCTGGCCCCCGGCAGCTTTGTGATCGTCGACCAGTTCATCGACCGCACTGCCGGTCGGGCCAGCTCATTCTTTGGCACCGGCCTGGTGGCGCATGTCTCGATGGCGCATCCGGTGTGCTCGCGGCTGGGTGACCATCTTGCTGCGGTGCTCGCCGCGGGTGACGCCGCCTGGTCACGCGGCGGCACCTATGTGGCGATCGAAGGCCCGCAGTTTTCAACCGCCGCAGAAAGTGCCGTGTACCGCGGCTGGAATGCCAGCGTGATCGGCATGACCAATCTGCCCGAGGCCAAACTCGCCCGCGAGGCCGAGCTTTGTTATGCCTCGGTGGCGATGGTCACCGACTTCGACTGCTGGCACCCTGCGCATGAAGCGGTGACCGTCGACGATGTGATCCGCGTGTTGCTCGGCAATGCCGGCCGCGCGCAAGGACTGGTTGCGTCGATGGCCGAGCGGGTTGCCGCTGACGCCGCTGACGGCACCGCGCCCGATTGCAAGTGTCGCCGCGCGTTGGACCACGCGCTGATCACGGCGCCGCCGGCGCGCGACCCGGTGATGGTGCGCAAGCTGCAAGTCGTCGCCGGGCGGGTGCTCTGATGCAGGTCCAGGGCCGCGCGACACGCACGATCTGGCCGAACGCCGATGCCCGCAGCGTCAACATCATCGACCAGCGTGCCTTGCCGCATCGATGGGTGACGCAACAACTGCACAGTGTCGAAGAAGCGGCCCAGGCCATCGCCGGCATGGCCGTGCGCGGGGCGCCGCTGATCGGCGTCACTGCGTCTTACGGGCTGGCGCTGCAAGCGCTGGTTGACGTCGGCGATGTGGCGCTGGCCGGTGCCGCTGCGAAGCTCAAGGCCACGCGCCCGACGGCCGTGAACCTGGCCTGGGCATTGGATCAAACGCTGGCAAAGCTGCTGGCGCTGCCGAGCGAGCATCGTGCTGCAGCGGCGTGGTCGCTGGCTGCGGATTTGGCCGATGCCGACGTGCGCACCAACGAGGCCATCGGCGATCACGGCCTGGCGCTGCTGCGCCCGCTGGCAGCGCAAAAGCAGCTGCGCATGCCGGCCGCGCCGCTGCAGATCCTGACCCATTGCAATGCCGGCTGGCTGGCGACTGTCGACTGGGGCACCGCGATCGCACCGATCTATAAATTGCACGCCGCCGGCATCGCGGTGCATGTGTGGGTTGACGAAACCCGGCCGCGCAACCAGGGCGCCAGCCTCACCGCGTGGGAGCTGCGCGAAGCCGGGGTGCCGCATACCGTGATCGCCGACAACGCCGGCGGCCACTTGATGCAGCGCGGCGAAGTCGACGCCGTCATCGTCGGCTGCGACCGCGTCAGCGCCAACGGCGACGCGTGCAACAAGATCGGCACCTATCTCAAGGCGCTGGCCGCACGCGACTGCGGCGTGCCGTTTTATGTCGCGATGCCGATGTCGACGCTGGACCTGTCGATCAACGACGGCAGCCAGGAGATCCCGATCGAAGAACGCAGCGCGCGCGAGGTCACGCACCTCGCCGGGCGCAGCGCCAGCGGCGAGATCGTCGAAGTCCAACTCGTGCCCGATGGCAGCGCAGCGGCGAACCCGGCTTTTGATGTCACGCCGGCGCGGCTGGTGACGGCGTTGATCACCGAACACGGCGTGATCGCGGCGACGCGGGCGGCGATTGCGGCACTGGTCGCGGGGGTGGCGCGTTGAAGCGCAAAGCCCTTGATGCCGGCCTGCGCCGCGCGCTGATCGATACCGTCAAGGAACTCGATGCGCGCGGCCTGAACCGCGGCAGCACCGGCAACGTCAGCCTGCGTGGTGCCGACGACGCGGCGGGGTTCTGGATCACGCCGACCGGCATGAACCCCGATGCACTGCGCGCGGCTGACCTGGTCTGGATCGACGGCCGCCGTGAAGCGCACGGCCGCTGGCTGCCGTCGAGCGAATGGCATTTTCACCACGCGATCTACCAGGCGCGGCCCGACCTGCAAGCCGTCGTGCATGTGCATTCGACGCACGCCACCGCGCTGGCCAGCCTGCGTCGAGCGCTGCCGGCATTCCACTACATGGTCGCGGTCGCGGGCGGTGACGATGTGCCGTGCATCCCTTATGCGCTGTTTGGGACCGAGGAGCTGTCATCGGCGGTCGCCGCTGCCTTCGTCAACCGCAACGCCTGCCTGATGGCCAACCATGGCCTGGTCGCCAGTGGCGGGTCGCTTGGGCAGGCGCTGAAGGTCAGCGTCGAAATCGAGGCGCTGTGCCAGGCTTATCTACTCGCTCTGTCAGTGGGCAAGCCGGCGTTGTTGTCGAAAAAGCAGATGGCCGAGGTGATTGAAAAGTTCAAGACGTATGGGCAAGTGCGGCGCAAATAGCGCGACCGGCGTGTCGCGACTGGACGTGCGTGGCCGGGGGCATCCGTGCTGACTTGGCGTTGTCCTCGCAGCCGGGATTGGGGTGGCCGGCTTCGGTTGTGGAATTCTTACGCCCTTGTATGTTCCCGTCTGAGTATTTCGCAGTTGGCGGTGGGAGGCTGTGGGCAAGTGGGCAGAGGCCCGTGCGGTGGGCAACGCGCAGCGTTG
>JANPDN010000169.1:0-6457 GCA_031431555.1 Rubrivivax sp. | reverse complement strand
TTTCGATCTCCAGCGCTGAGGCCGGCACGGCCAGGGTGCACAGTGCCAAGACAAACGCCGAGCAAGGGTGTTGGATGGTCGATTTCATGGGCCGCAGCCTCCGCTGGTTTGGGGTCTGCGGATTCTGCTGGCGACGCAAGTAACAACCGTTTCAGCTTGGAATATCCCCCACGATCGAGGGGTCGGTCAAACCCGCACCAGTGCAAGTCCTTTGAGGTACTCGCCTTCAGGAAAATCAAGTGTTGCCGGGTGGTCGGGTGCCGCCTCGAGCCGGCGCAGGATGGCCGCATTGACACCGGCGTCGGCCGCCGCGCCGGCGACGATCTTGTGGAACAGCTCCGCGCTGATGCCGCCCGAACATGAAAACGTCAGCAGCAGGCCGCCCGGCGCGAGCAGCTGCAAAGCAAGCCGGTTGACGTCCTTGTAGGCACGTGCGGCGCGCTCGGCATGCGACGCGGTCGGCGCGAACTTCGGCGGGTCGAGCACGATCGCGTCGAACTTCTCGCCTTGCGCCAACAGCGTGCGCAGGTGGGCGTTGACGTCGGCGTCGACGGTCTCGTGATGTGCCGCGGTCGCTTCGTCGGTCGCATTCGCAAGCGCTTGTGCACGCGCTTGTGCTTGCGCGTCAACATGCGCCCGCGCCCGCTGTAGGGCCGGCGCCGACGAATCGACGCTGGTGATCTGCGTCGCGCCACCGGCGAGCGCGGCGACCGAAAAGCCGCCCGTGTAGCAGTAGCAGTTGAGCACCCGCTTGACCGCGAACTGGCGCACCCAATGCGCAAACAGCGCGCGGTTGTCACGCTGGTCGAGATAGAAGCCGGTTTTGTGGCCAGCGGCGATGTCCACCGTCAGCCGCCAGCCATGTTCGTCGATGACGACCTCGGTGTCGCCTGCGCCACGCAGCCAGCCGGTCTGTGGCTGCAGGCCTTCGAGCGCGCGCACGCCAGCGTCGGAGCGTTCGTAGAGGCGTTGCAGGCCGGTGGCGGCGAGCAAGGCGTCAGCGACGACGTCTTTCCAGCGCTCGACACCGGCCCACAAAAACTGCGCGACCAGCGTGTCGGCATAACGATCGACGATCAGGCCCGGCAGGCCGTCGGCTTCGCCGTGAATCAAACGCACGCCGTTGCTCGCCGGCGCCAGCCGCGCGCGATAAGCCACCGCGCGCTGGATGCGGTCGTGGATGAACTTCGCATCGATGCGATCGCCGACATCGAAGCTCCAGGCGCGCACCCGGATCATCGAGCTCGGGCTGTAGGCGCCCCAAGCCAGGAAGCTGCCGTCGCTCGAGTCGACCCGCACCGTCTCGCCGGGGTCGGCTTTGCCGCTGTGAATGCTGCCTTCGAAGATCCAGGGGTGGCGACGCAGCGCTGAGCGTTCCTTGCCGGCGCGCAATCTGATCGACTTCACGGCTTGGGGGCCAACTTCGCGCGGGGATGCGCAGCGTCGTAGACCTTGGCCAGATGCTGAAAATCGAGCTTCGTATAAACCTGAGTTGTCGAGATATTGGCGTGGCCGAGCAGCTCTTGCACTGCGCGCAAGTCGCCGCTGGATTGCAGCAGATGGCTGGCAAAACTGTGCCGCAACATATGCGGGTGCACATGGGTCGGCAGGCCGGCTTGCAGCGCCATCGTCTTCAGCCGCGTGCGTACCTGGCTCGCACTCAGGCGCGTGCCGCGGCGGCTGACCAGCAACGCCGGCTCGTCGTTTTTGGCCAGGCCGATACGGGCCTCGCGCCACACGCTCAGCGCCTGCAGCGCCGGCGCGCCGAGGGGCACGCTGCGCCGCTTCGAACCCTTGCCGAGCAGGTGCGCGGTGGCATCGGCATCGTCGATCCAGCCGCCCGCGCCGGCGCGCACATCCAGGCCGACGAGTTCGCCCACCCGCAGGCCACCGCCGTAAAGCAACTCGACGATGCAATGGTCGCGGGCGCGCAATGCCGCAGCGCTTTTTTGGTCTGCGCGTTGGTCCGCGCGCTGGCCGGCGCCTTGGCCTGCGATCGGCTGGCCAGCATGCGCCGCCAGCGCTACCGCCTGTTCGACCGACAAGGCCTTGGGCAAGGGCTTGGGTGCTTTGGGCGCGCGCACGCCGTCGACCGGATTCAGCGCCACCACCCCATTGCGGCCCCACCAGCGGTACAGACCGCGCCAGGCCGACAACACGATGGCGATGCTGCGCGGCGCGAGCTTGCCGTCGCGCAACCGGGCGGCGTAGCGGCGGATATGCTGCGGCTGCAATTCACTCAAGCCCAGGCCGTCGGCCGCGGCGCTGGCGCCAAGCCTGACAAGCGCCACGCGGATCATGTGCACGCTGCGCGGCGCGAGCCGGCGCTCGACGACCAGATGCTGCAAGTAGGCGTCGGTATCTGCGACTCTGTCCGCGTCGCGTTCGCTCCGGGTGTCGACGTCGACGGCGGCCATCGTCGCTATCGATGCTGAGACTGCGGCCGTCAGGCCGGCCGCAGCCGCGACAGCGCGGCACTCGCGGTCTCGCCGATGCGCTGCAGAAACTCGGTGCCCATATCGGCGCTGTACCGCGTCGCGTCTGGCGAGCCGAGCACGAGCAGGCCAAAAGCATCGTCGCTTTCGTGGCGCAGCGGGATCATCGCCAGCGACAGCACCGTGGCCGGCTCGCTGAGCCAGCCCGCGGCTTCGAAGCCCGCGTTCAGGCCGCAATAAGGCAGCGACAGACTCGCCGCAAAGCTGCGCACATCGTCGCTCACCGATTGAGCAAAGTCCTGCCCGGGATGCTGGTGTGCGGTACCCCAGACGCGGATCGCGGCCTGCGGAATCAGGAACTGGTGTTGCAGCGCGTCGACCAGCACGGCGGGCAGCTGTTCGGCATCGGCCGTCAGCAGTACGGCCTGGATACAGCGGTGCAGCCGGTCGGCGATGGCGACATTTTCCTGGCCGTGGCGGAGCATCTCGATGAGCTTCATCTCCATGCCTTTGAGACGCTCGCGCAGCATCTCCATCTGGCGCTCTTGCAGCGAGACCGCGCGCCGGCCATGCGGGCTGGTGAGTTGGATCGCGCCAAGCAGCTCGGCGTGGCGCTCGAAGAAGCCGGGCGTGTTGGCCAGGTAGTTGGCGATATCGTTTTCGGTGATGCCTTGCACGCCGGCAGTTCCGGCCGCCGTGCCTGTGGTCGTGGTCAAAGTTCGATCTCCCCTTCAAAAACTGTTTCTGCCGGGCCGGTCAACAAGACGGCGCTGTCGCCACCGGCCCAATCGATCGTCAGCAAGCCGCCGCGGGTCTGCACGTCCACCCGCGCATCGAGCCAGCCGAGCGCGATGCCGGTGGCCACTGCAGCGCAGGCCCCGGTGCCACAAGCTAACGTTTCACCTGCACCGCGCTCGTAGACCCGCAGCCGGATCAGGTTGCGCTTGACGATCTGCATGAAGCCGGCATTCACCCGCTGCTTGAAGCGCGGGTGCAACTCGACCAGCGGGCCGATCTCGCCGACCCGCGCAGCGTCGACATCGGCGACCAACTGCACCGCGTGCGGGTTGCCCATCGAGACCACCGCGACTTCGAGACGCACGCCGTTGTCCAGCGCCAGCGGCCAGAGGTCGAGCCGGTGCACCCGCCGCGGCGCCAGGCTGGTGGTGTCGAACGACACTTGCGCGGCGTCAAAAACCGGCGCGCCCATGTCCACCGTGACGCGGCCGTCGGCGGCGCTGCGCAGTGCGAGCACGCGGTTCATCGTCTCGACATGGACCAGGGGCTTGTCGGTCAGGCCGCGCTGGCGCACAAACTGCAAAAAGCAACGCGCGCCGTTGCCACAATGCTCGACTTCGTCGCCGCTGTTGTTGTAGATGCGGTAGCGGAAGTCGATGCCCGCGGTGCTGCTGCGCTCGACGACCAGGATCTGATCGGCACCGACTCCAAAACGCCGGTCACCGAGCCGGCGTGCCTGGTCGGCCGTCAACTCGACGGGCGTGGTGGTGGCGTCGAGCACGACAAAGTCGTTGCCCGCGCCTTGCATCTTGGTGAAGCGCAGCTTCATGAGGGGGTGATTATCGGGCCGCGGTCAGGCTGCGTCGTACAACGAAGGCACACCGGCCGGGCGGGTCTTGAATCGTTTGTGCACCCACAGGTATTGCGGCGGGTCGATGGCGATCTGCTGCTCGATGAAGGTGTTCATGCGCGCGGTATCGGCCAGCGCATCGTCGGTCGGCCAGCCGTCCCAGGCCGGCCCGAAGTGGACCCGCCAACCGGCGCCGCCGGGCAGCATCTGCACGACCACCGGTTGCACGATCATGCCCAGCGCGCGGGCGATCCGCGACGGCGCCAGCAGGGTGCTCGCAGGCACGCCGAAGAAGGGCACAAAGGCCGCGTCCTTGGCGCCAAAATCCTGGTCGGGCATGTTGAAAAAAGCGCCGCCCTCGCGCAGCCGCTTGAGCACCGGGCGGATGCCGGCCCGGCGCGGGAACAACTCCGCGCGGCCAAAGCGCAGCCGGCCGCCTTTGATCACGCTGTCCAGATAGGCACTGCTCTGCGCCTGGTAGACATCGATGCCGATGCGGCCCTGGAACAACTGCACCGCCACACCCGCCACTTCGAGCCCGACGAAGTGCGGCACCAGCCACATCACCGGGCGCTGGCTGCGGTCGGCCAGGCCGACATCCCCTTCGACCTTGATCAGCGTCTTCAGGCGTTCGGCGCTGGCGTACCAGAGCAGGCCGCGCTCGATCAGGCTGCGCCCGAGCAGCGCAAAATGTTCGCGCACGATGGCCTCGCGCGGCGCCGCACCAAGCTGTGAAAAACAGAGTTCGATATTGCGCCTGGCGATGCGCCGACGGGCCCACGCGAAGCGGTACAGCAGCGCGCCGAACCCACGCCCGACCGCAGCCAACGCGCCCAGCGGCAGCAGGCTCAGCAGGCGCAGCAGCGCGACCAGGATGCGGGCACCGAGCTCCACGTCCCGAGCCTGTCAGAGCGCGCCGGCCGCCGGTTGGGCGCGCGGCGACTTGTAGCGGTGGTAGCCCCAAAGATATTGCCCCGGGTGCTGGCGGATCAAGGCCTCCATCGAGCGGTTGATCGCGGTCGCCGCGGCGACTTGCGCGGCTGCCGTCGCCGCGTCGTCGGCGGCGGCCCGCGGCGCCACCGGCAACGGCTCGGCCAGCGGCGATACGCGCACGACATAGCCGGCGCCGCGGGGCAGGCGCTCGCACCAGAGCACGAGCACCGCCGCGCCGGTCTGCTGCACCAGCCGGGCGGCCAGGGTCATCGTGTACGCGGGTTTGCCAAAAAACGGCGCCCAGACCCCCTGGCCGTCGGGCGGCACCTGGTCGGGCAGCAGGCCGACCGTTTCGCCGCGGCGCAGCGCGCGCAGCAACTGGCGCACCCCGGACAAATTGGCCGGTGCGGTGGCCAACGCCGGGCGCGCGCGGGCGGTCTGCTCCAGCTCACGCAGCCAGGTCTGGCGAGCGGGGCGGTAGAGCACGGTCATCGGCTGGCGCGCACCGAAGCGCTCGGCCACGGCCTGCCCGGCGACTTCGAAGCTGCCCATGTGCGGCGTCAGCAGCAACAGGCCGCCGGGCTGGCCGATGCAGGCGTCGACAAGTTCGGCACCTTCCCAGCGCACCGGGTCGGCGATCGGCTGGGCTGCCGGGCGCAGCCACAGCCGCGGCAGCTCGCAGACCAGCCGGCCGGCTTCGGCAACGCAGGCGCGGCGCGCGGCCGGCGAAACACCCGCCAGCGCCGCGTTTTCGCGCAAGCGCGCCCGGTAGCTCGGCGACAACAACCAGGTCAGCCAGCCGGCAACCGCGCCCAGAGCGTGCAAATGCCGCAGGCGCTGCCGGGACATCCAACGAACGAGGCCAAGCATCTTTCTTATAATCGCGGCTGATCGCCGAGTTAAGGACAACTTGCGGGGCGACGCGGTGGAGGAATTCCTCAACCGCCGGGCTGAAAGGCCCGAATACCGCTAAAGCGTCGCCGCTTTCCAGGATTTCCTGATCGGCCACGCCGGATCAACCCAACCTGGAGCTCACACAAGTGGCCAACGATTATCTCTTCACCTCTGAATCGGTCTCCGAAGGCCACCCGGACAAGGTCGCCGACCAGATTTCCGACGCCATCCTGGACGCGATCTTTGCGCAGGACCCACGCAGCCGCGTCGCCGCCGAGACCCTGTGCAATACCGGCCTGGTGGTACTTGCCGGCGAGATCACGACCAACGCGCATGTCGACTACATCCAGGTCGCGCGTGACACGATCAAGCGCATCGGCTACGACAACACCGAATACGGCATCGACTACAAGGGCTGCGCGGTGATGGTCTGCTACGACAAGCAGAGCAACGACATCGCGCAGGGCGTCGACCACGCCAGCGACGACCACCTGAACACCGGCGCCGGTGACCAGGGCCTGATGTTCGGCTACGCCTGCGACGAAACGCCCGAGCTGATGCCCGCGCCGATCTACTACGCGCACCGCCTCGTCGAGCGCCAGGCGCA
>JANPDN010000168.1:0-1906 GCA_031431555.1 Rubrivivax sp. | reverse complement strand
TGTTCACCGAGCAGCCGCGCCACGCTGCCGACCAGGCCGGGCTCGATCAGCGGCTCGTCGCCTTGCACGTTGACGACCACCTCGTCGCCGTCGATGCCCAGCAGTTCGCAGGCTTCGGCGAGCCGGTCAGAGCCGCTCGGGTGGTCGCTGCGGGTGAGCAGCGCGGCCACGCCATGTGCTGTGCAGGCGGCGACGATTTCCGCGTCGTCGGCGGCGACCACGACCCGCTGCGCACCCGACAGCGCGGCGCGCTGCGCCACGCGCACGATCATCGGCAGGCCGGCGATATCGGCCAGCGGCTTGCGAGGCAGTCGGGTCGACGCCAGGCGCGCCGGGATCAGGACCGTGAAGTTCAAAGCGAGTTCACAGCGAGTTCACGGCGCGCTTGGTGCCGCCGCTTGTGTCGGCGGTGCGCCCACGATGTCAGGCGCAGCATCGAGGTTGCGCGCTTCTGACTCCAACATGATCGGCAGCCCGTCGCGGATCGGGAACGCCAGCCGGTCGGCAGGGCAGACCAGCGCCGAGGGCTGCTGGTTGGCGTCGCGCTGCATCTCCAGCGGCCCCTTGCAGACCGGGCAGACGAGCAGGTGGATCAGGCGGTGGTCGATCGTCATCGGGTGGGGTGGTCGGGGCTCGCGTGGTGGCTGTCGTCGATCGGGCGGGGCGCCCGTGGCGGCAGCATCAACATCAGCGCGTCGACCGTGGCATCGGGGATCCGGAAGTCTAGCGTGGCGACATGGATCCGCGCCGCATCGGCGGCATCGGGCGCGATCTTCACGGCGTCTTTTTCAGTCACGATGATGCGCTCGGCAGACGCCGGCCAGGGGCGCGGATCGAGGCCGGCGTGGTCGGGCAAGGGCAGGCGTTCGATGCGCAGACCGGCCGCTTCGAGCATCGCAAAAAAGCGCTCTGGCGCGGCGATGCCGGCTGCTGCCAACAGGGCCCCAGGCCCGCCACGCAGAGCATCCAGCCCGGCCGGCATGGCCGGCACGCCGGCCCACCAGTCGCTCAAGCGCACCGCGCCGGCCAGGCCGCGCTGCGCGCAATCGCCCGGCCACGCCGTGCTCGGCGCGGCGGTGTTGTAGAGCACGATCGACCGCGCTGGCGGCGCGGCGGTGAACGGCTCGCGCAGCGGCCCGGCCGGCAGCAAGTGTTGATTGCCGATGCCGCGATCGTCGAAGACGATCAACTGCGCATCGCGGTGCAGCGCCAGATGCTGCAGGCCGTCGTCGGAGACAAGCATGTTGACTTCGGGGTGCGCCGCGCAAAGCGCGTTGGCTGCGTCGATGCGGCGCCGTGCGACCCACACCGGGACGCCGGTGCGGCGGCGGATCAGCAGCGGCTCGTCACCGACTGCGGCGGCGCTGCTGGTGGCGTTGACTTCGTGCGCTGCGTTGTGAGTGGCGTGGTGAGTGGCGCTGCGAGTGGCGTTGTCGGATCTGCCATCCGAGTCAGCGGAGTTCGTCGCAGCAAAGCCCCGCGACACCACGCCTGGGGTCCAGCCGCGCTGCTGCAGCGCCTGCACCAGCGCGATCGTGGTCGGTGTCTTGCCGGCACCGCCGACGATCAGGTTGCCGACCACGATCACCGGCACCGGCGCTCGTTGCGCGCGGCGCCAGCCGCTGCGGTACGACCACCGATGCAGGCGCCAGAGCAGCCCGTAGAGCGCGGCCAGAGGCAGCAGCAGGGCCCAGGGCCCGAGTCGGTTCGTCCCCGCGCCCGCGCCGCGGCCTGCGGCCGAGCCTCTGGGTCGCCACCAGGCGGTTTGCAGGCTGGCGCGCCAGTCCACGCAGCCGGCTCTAGCGCGAGCCGCCGCCAGGGCCCTGCGCGGCGAAGGTCAGCCGCGACAGCCCAGCACGCCGGGAGGCGTCGAGCACATTGATCACCGACTGGTGTGCAGCGGTCG
>JANPDN010000167.1:0-2265 GCA_031431555.1 Rubrivivax sp. | reverse complement strand
GCTCGGGCGGCCGGTGGGCATCTACCCGGAAGTCAAACACTCGACCTTCCACGACGGCATATTTGGCGCCAAGGTTTTCGAGAACACCCTCGTCAACACGCTGCACGCGGCTTATGGCAACTCTGGCGCGGCGCCAGTGTTCATCCAGTCCTTCGAGGTCGGCAACCTGCAGTACCTCAACGGCAAGACCGACATCCGCCTGGTGCAGCTGGTGGATGCCGACGGTGTCAACGCCGACGGTTCGATGTCGCTCGTCGACCCGTATCGCCAGCCCTACGATATCCAGGCCGCCGGTGGCACGCTGACTTTCGCCGACCTGTTGACGCCGGGCGGCCTGGCCGCGATCAAGGTCTACGCCGACGGTGTCGGGCCGTGGAAACCTTACCTCGTGAAAACCGTCGACGATGGTGTCGAGCGTGACGGCAAGGCCGGCTTGTCGATCGGCGACCGGCGCGTTGACGGCAGCACCGGTGTCATCGAGGCAGCGCACCAGGCCGGCCTGCTGGTGCACACCTGGACCTTCCGCAACGACGCCTCGGGTTATGGCTTCGGCGACCCGCAGGCCGAGATGAGCTACTACATGGCGCTCGGCGTCGACGGTGTCTTCACCGACTTCCCCGATACCGGCGTCAAGGCCCTGGCCGCCGTGCCCGAGCCCGGCACCTACGCGCTGCTTGCGCTGGGGCTGGCGGGTGTTGGCTTCGCGGCACGGCGACGCAAGACGGCGGGCGCTGCGGCTTGATTTTTCGTTGCCGGCCGGCGGCGGGAGTCCCTCGGCCGGCGCGGGCATTCGGCGGCAGGTACAACGCCAGTACCTGAGCCTGGAGACCGTCATGCGCCCCGACGCCACATCCGCCGCAGCCCGCCGGACCGCCGCCGACTTCGACCCTGCAGCGCTGCGGCTCTTCGACCGCTATGTGCACGGTGATATCGACCGGCGTGCTTTTCTTGATCAAGCCGGCCGTTACGCCGTCGCTGGCGTATCGGCGGCAGCCTTGCTCGCCGCGTTGAGCCCTGACTTTGCGATGGCGCAGCAGGTCGCGCCCAACGATGCCCGCATCAACGCCGAATATGTCGAGTTCCCCTCACCCGCCGGCAACGGCAGGGTGCGGGCCTATGTCACGCGCCCAGCGATGCCAGAAGGCACGCTGCCGGTCGTGCTGGTGGTACATGAAAACCGCGGCCTGCACCCGCACATCGAAGACATCGCGCGGCGGCTGACGCTCGACGGCTTTATCGCCGTCGCGCCCGACATGCTGTTTTCGCAAGGCGGATATCCCGGCGACGAAGACAGGGCGCGAGAGATGTTCGGCAAGCTCGACCAGGCCAAGTGCAATCAGGATTTTGTCGCCGCCGCGGCGTGGTGTGCAGGCCTGGCTGGTGGCAGCGGCCAACTCGGTGCCGTCGGCTTTGGTTATGGCGGCGGTGTCGTGAACATGCTCGCCACGCGTGCGCCGCAACTGAATGCCGGCGTGCCGTTTTATGGCGGCGCGCCGCCAGCCGACCAGGCGGCCAAGATCAAAGCCGAACTGATGTTGGTCTTCGCTGAAAACGACGACCGCATCAATGCGATGTGGCTGCCATATGAGGCCGCGCTGCGCGCCGCTGGCGTGCGCTTCGAGGCCTTCAGATATCCGGGTACCGAGCATGGCTTCAACAACGACACCACGCCGCGCTACGACGAGGCGGCGGCGCGCCAGGCCTGGGGCCGCACGGTGGCGCTTTTCAACCGCACGCTGCGCGGCTGAAGCGCGGCCGTCGGCCTGCCGGCCGGGCAGATGTCACGCCTGGCACCTGAACGGCAGCCGATGGCGATGCCGACCCAGCATCCGCGGGGTTTCCTTGATCTGCCGCTTGACCGAACCTCGGGTTCATCGGGTTGGCGCTTGCACCACGCTGCACGCGCCGACCCCAAACAAACCGGCGTCGATCGCTATTCGGCCGCGCTTCAAGGAGACAGATCATGTGGTTCCCCGACTGGTTGTACGAGCGCTTGCCCTTGCTCTATCTCGCCGCCGGTGGCGCCTGTGTGCTGTTCCTCGGGACTTCGTTTGCGACCCTGCTCAGCGCGGTGCTGTTGTTCGGCGCTGCATTCTTGACCCACCGCCTGCGCAGCACCGCCCGTCGCGCTGCAGCGGCACGCGGCCAGCGACGCGCGAGCGCGCGCCGGGCCCGGCTGCGCCAGGCCCACTCGATGTCTTGATGTACTGATGTACCGAGGCGCTGATCAGCGCGAGCGCATCACATCGAGCTCGGATACCGCGG
>JANPDN010000166.1:0-6248 GCA_031431555.1 Rubrivivax sp. | reverse complement strand
GACGACTCGGTCGACCGAGCCCAGATGGTACTTGTAGCCGGCGCCGATATCGCTCGTCAAGGTCGCCGTCTTCGAGCCGTTGACCAACGCAATGCCGTTCTGGAACCGCCTCACCCACACGCCGGTCGCATGGGGCGCGGTAGGTGGGGCCTCCGTCGCCGCCCCGATAGGCGCAAATTGCTCGTCAAACTTCTCGTACGACATCGCCGTGTGGTTCGTGAAGGCGAAGTAACCGTCATGCATGAGCGACGACGCGAGGCCGTAGCGCATCAGCGCCGGGTCGCGGGTGGCCCCACAAACGTTGAAGAGGACCAACGGGCTCGCCGTCACGTTAGCAAACGGCGCCCGGTAGCTCGCCATCATGAAGTCCCAGGTGCCGAAGGTCTCGTACGACCACGACTTCCCCATCAGGCACTCGCGCGCCTGCCCGTCCAGTTTGCCTTTGTATTCAGGGAGGCTGAAGTCAAGGCCGTTGGCCATCACCCGCGTCCCTGGGTTCAGGCGTCGAAGTTCGGATACGAACTTGATCATCCCCTTGCGGTGTTCGGTAGCGACGACCGGGTCCTTGCGCGATTGCATCGTGCCGATGCGCCTGAAATCGCCGTCGCTCAACGGCTCCGGGTTGAACTGATCAACGAAGATGAAATCGAGGCCAACCTCGGCCATATGACCCGAGATCCAATCGCGGAAATGTTTGGCCGCGACGTTGGCATAACTCTGGCCGGCGGCGTCGGTCGGTGCCCACGAGGTCATGTTGATGTCATACGACCCATACGCAGTACTCCACCGGACACGCTGCCCGGCGGCATCGCGCAGCCACCAGTTATTTGTATTCGTGGCGCTCCAGAGTGAGTAGTACTCGCTTGTTGATGAGAAGTCCCCCAACTCGACCGTGTTCACATACTGGGCGAATTTGATCGACGGGTTCTTGGTTCGAATCGCCTGCATTGCGGCCTGCATGCGGCTCTTGCCCATGTTCGGCCAAAACCCGGTGACGACGGCGTCGAACTTGGACACCATGGTCCGTGACGCATCGGAATCAAGTGCTTGGTAGTAGATCGCCGCGGTCTTCGGCATCGAGTACGCAGCCGGTGCGGGGGCTGGGGCTGGTGTCGGAGCCGGAGCCGGTGCCGGTGCCGGAGCCGGAGCCGGTGCCGGTGCCGGAGCCGGTGCCGGTGCCGGTGCCGGTGCCGGAGCCGGTGCCGGTGCCGGAGCCGGTGCCGGAGCCGGAGCCGGAGCCGGTGCCGGAGCCGGTGCCGGAGCCGGTGCCGGTGCCGGTGCCGGGGCCGGTGCCGGAGCGACCGTCAGCGACAACACCGCGGTTCCGGTGCTGATCGCGTTGTTGGCACCGATCCTGATGGTGTAGGAACCCGCCGTGGTGGGCCGCCCGGCAAGGAGGCCGGTCGTGGGGCTGCCGGTCAGGCCCGGAGCGATACCAACTCCGGCGTTGGGCGTGAGTTGTGTTGCGAAGTAGCTCGTCGGCGAGTTGGTCGCGGTGATCTGATATGAAAAGTTCGCGCCGACGATGCCCGATGCAGTCAAAGTGCTGGTGATGGATGGTGCTGATGCAGGCGCGGGGGCCGGTGCAGGCGCGGGAGCCGGTGCGGGATCCTTCAACAACAGCAGGCCATCACGCGGTGCGAGAGTGACCGTGGTCACCGCGGCACCGCTGTTGGCCGCCGTATCCTGGGTGCCCGAAATACGCTGGTACCCAGCACCGACATTGATCGTCGCACTCGCCGTGGCGCTCGGGTTCACTAGCACCATGCCGTTCGAATAACGACGCATCCAGACGCCCGACGCCGTGGCAGCGGTCGGGGCAGCCTCCGAAGGCGTGCCGATCGGCGCCGAGAACTCATCGATCCACGGCGCCGGTGAAGGCCCGTCGACGGCGGTCAACGAGAAGTAGCCGTCTTCGAGCATCGACGACGCCAGGCCGTAGCGCATCGAGCGGTAGTCGGTCGACGCGACCGCGATATTGAAGACCACCGATTTCGGCGCGACAGTATTGGCCAGCGACACGCGATAACGCGCCATCATGGCCGACCAGCCGGACGTGGCTTCGATCGACCAGGTCCGTCCGATCAGCGAATTCAGGAACGCACCGTTGAGCTTGCCGGTGAGTTCGGGGCTGGTCAGCCAATCGGGCGATACGTTGCCCATCACCTGCAGGCCCGTTGCCAGGACCTGCAACTGGCTCATGTAGTTCACATAACCCAAGCGGGTGGCCGCCAGCACGGACGTATCGGAGGTTGCCTGGTCGCTGCCGACACGCTTCCAGTCCGCGGCGACACGCTGCGGCCACATCGTGTTGACAAAGGCGAAGTTGAAACCCGGCCGGTTCTTGAAAAAGGTGTTGTGGTCAAACGCTGCCTTCCACTGCGGCCAGCGCTTGCCGGTGGCATCAGTGGGTGCCCAATCGGTGATGTTCACATCGAAGTTGGGGCTGCCCTCGGACTGCACGCGGGCACCGGCAGCGGTCTTCAACCACCAATTGCCGGCGGTGGCGCCGTCGGAAAGCGATGTGACCGTATCGTTGACGTAACCGACCCGCATTTCCTGGCCGAGGACGATGTCGGGGTTCTTGGTTTTCAGTGCCGTGACCGTCGAGTCGAGCATCTCTGCATCGGTCGATGGGCTGAAGCCCAGCACGGCCATATTGAATCGCGCAATGTGTGTCTGATAGCTCGGGTCGGTCAGGTCCGTCCAAGCCATGATCATCACTTTGGGCGACGGCGTGGCCGTCGCCAGGGCCTGCTCGCGCGGCAGCGGGCTCGTACCGGGCAGCAAACCCAGATCGGTCGGCTTGCGCATCGCAAAACTGCTGATCGTTGACTCGTCCTCGACGCTGACTGAGCCGCCACCGCTCGAGGGCGGGGACTCCGCGCCGCCTGCAACAACGTTGGCGGGTGCAGCCGCGCCGGCACTGGCCGCTGCCGTGTTCTGGCCACCGCCGCAAGCTGCAAGCAGCAACAAGGCAATGACACCCAATGCACGCGAGCCACCGTCTACAAGCCAAGATTCATTCATGTCTAATCCACCTCTGCAAGGGCGCCGTCGCGTCCGACACCCAGATTTTTGAACCCGCGTGGCTGGCAGACTGGCCATCGCCTGCAACCGACGCAGGCGATCAACGATCCACTTCCACAACCTCCTGTCGCCGTGGTTGCGCGCCGGGCTGCAGCCGGCACAACACTCGCCACGTTCCCTCTGCTATCGACCGCGGCAACTCCGTGGCACAGGCCGAACCTGTTAGCAACTTTCCAAACTTGTAACCGTCTATGGCTGCCTGCCAGAACGGGTCACCGACCCGCGCCATGGCACCTAGCCAACCACCGTTCCGGCGTCTGTGCGATGAAGCACCGAACCTGTGGTGGGGCGGAGCAAATTCTCCAAGAAGCTAGGGGGGCCATGTTTCAAGGTGTTTCCCCGCCCGAGCGCCTGCGTGCCGGCGTATCTGGTCAGCGTCACCTGGTCTGCTCGCCGCCCAACACGAGGCCGTTGAATTTGGCAATCACCTTGCTTTGGCGCCGACAAGTGCGGCCGGCGCCGGAATTCGTGGTATTCGCCCGGCAAGGGGTCAAATCCTGACGCTAGACTTGCCTTCCGCTATTCGATCAGAGGCCTGTGACCGCGATGGCCCAGAAGCCCGACAGGGCCACGCGCCCAGCCGAACCCATCAACCGAAGGATACAAATTGCTCAAGAAGACCATCAGGAAGCTCCTGCGACCGCTGCGGCTTCTGGCCGGCCGCTTTGTGCTGCACGAGCGCAATTTCACCGGCAACAACGGCTGCATCCACGCCGCCTCGTCGTTCATCGCCTGGAACCAGGTCGAGGGTGACTACCTGGAGTTCGGCGTCTGGCGCGGCGCCTCGTTTTCGGTGGCGTTTGGCGCCATGGAGAGGTCGCGTGGAATTGTTGCCGGTGCGATGCCACGCACGCCCGAGTTCAAGCGCTGGCTCGAGAACAAACCGCGCTACTTTGCCTTTGACTCGTTTGAGGGCCTGCCTGACGGAGCTGCCGAGCGGCAGACCGACTACGCGCCGGGGGCCTATGCCTGCTCGGAGCCCGAGTTCCGCGCCAATGTTGCCGATGCCGGTGTCGACATGTCGCGGGTCATCACCGTGCCGGGCATGTTCGACAAGAGCCTCACCAAGCAGATGGCGGCCAAGCACCAATTGCACCGCGCAGCGATGATCTTCATCGACTGCGACCTCTACGAATCGACGATGCCGGTGCTGGACTTCGTGACCGACCTCGTAGGCCAGGGCACGATCATCGTGTTCCAGGACTGGTTCCGCTTCAAAGGCAGCCCCGACCAGGGCGAACAGCGCGCCTGTGGCGAATGGCTCGCGCGCAACCCGCAGTTCGAACTGATCGAATACTGGCGCGAAGGGCCGCAGGCGGTGAGCTTTCTCGTCAACCTGAAAACACCCAAAGCAGCTTGACCCGGATCCAGCGCTGGGCCGCCGCGGCCCGCTGCCTGCGAGTCAGCGGCCGGTGGCCCAACGCCAGTCGCGCAACCAACGTCGAACGAGCCACACCGGCGACTTGTCGACGATGTACTGGCGGCCTGACAGCGCTGCCTGCAATGCGCGATCGTCAACGTCCTGCTTGCGCGGGCTGCGGTAGAACTCGTCGATCTTTGCCACCGGCATGCCGGGGGTCTTGAACCAGGACGGCGCGAGCTCGGTGCAGAACACGTCGACATCGGTGAGCACCTTGCTGAGCCCCATCCCGGTGCTGGGGCAGACACTCTGGTAGGCATCACCGAGCAGCAAGACGCCGGGTCGCGCGCAATCCTTCATTCGATAAAGGTCGATCCGGTACGGCTCGACGCGGCCGCTGATGGTGAAGTCGCCGATCACGGCGTCCAGCCCCGGCAACACCCGGCGCAAGGTGGCATCCGGCGTCTTGACCATTTCCCGGGTGTCTGCATCCTTGGTCCGCCAGTAGGTGAACAGGTTGCCGCGCATCGACTCGCCCATGCCGAACAGGGTGAGGTACCCCAATCGCTGCGCGGTTCCCGTGGGCCGGTAGGTCACCGCGTCAAAAGGAAACGGCGCGCCATCACGGCGCACAAGCATGAAGCCGAAAACCGACGACAACTCGTCCATCACCATCTCGCGCTGCACGCCGAGTTGCTGGTAGAGGTCCCCGGTCATGCCGGTGGACAGCACGACGAGGCGGGCGGTGATCACCGTGCCGTCAACCAGCGTCACGCTGGGCTGATTCACGTCGGCATCGATCTTGACGACGCGGCCGATGCGCAGGTCCATGTCCGGCGGAAATTGCGCGCGGACCTGATTCACGATGTCCTGGTAAGAGATGCCGAGCTGCTCGACCGGCCGGCGGAAGCGCACCACGCCGCCCTTCGCGCGCACGATCTCGGTGATCAGCCGGGTGCGCTCGCGCACAACATCGAGCAGGCCCAGCTTGGCCAGCAACTCGCTCTGGTCGGGCTCGATCTTTTCGGCGCGAAAGAGCCGCGGAAAAACCGGATTCGGATCGACCAGCGTGACACGCAGCCCTTGTCGGCGCAACTGAATGGCGGCGGCGGACCCGGCAAGTCCGGCACCGACGATGATGACGTCGCAGTGGTTTGTGGCTTCAGCAGGCATGGTGCAGGTCAGTTGGTTTTGGTCAATACGGCAGCACACGACTGGAGGCTGCGGCGCCGAAGCCGAGTCTCGCAGGCGGCGGTGCGGGGCTGCATGACAGACGTCAAGATGCATCCGCGTGTCGTGCAATTGTGCAGTCACCGCAGCCGCATCGATCGACGAGAATGCCGGGCGCAGCGACGACGCAGCCACGACGCAACCTCTACCTCTATCAGCGCCTTCGCCGATTGCCGACCATGAACGCCCCCCTGAATATCCGCTGGCCCGGCCCGACAAGCTGGTCCGGCCTGCCGACCTTGTTCGGTCGCGGCTCGTCCTGTGTCCGGCTGGTGATGTTCCACGGCATCGGCGGGCCCGGCTTCAGCACGCCCGACTTCGTTCGCCAGCTGCGCTACTTCGACTTCGCCTTCGATGTCGTATCGATTGACGCTGCACTTAAATTTCTCGCCGGCGGCAGCGGTCACGGTGCCAAGAACCGGCGAGCCAAGCTGGTGCTGACGTTCGACGACGGCCTGGTCAATCACGCGCAGGTTGTGTACCCCTTGCTGCAGCGCATGAATCTGCCTGCCATCTTCTACGTCTGCCCCGGCCTGGCCGACGCCGGCACTTGGTTGTGGCCGCACGA
>JANPDN010000165.1:0-12305 GCA_031431555.1 Rubrivivax sp. | reverse complement strand
AAACGGCGGCAGCCGCGAGACGCCGGCGTCGATCAGCATCGCGATGCGGCGCTCGGCAATCGCGCCGACCTCGGCGATCGCATTCGCCATCGCGTCGGCTGCCAGCGCCACCGGCTCGGCGTGGAAGTTGCCGCCAGAAATGAGCTCCCCCCCGATGTGGCCTGCGGCCACCTCCCCCCCAGGGGGGCGACGCTGGCGGCCCGGCGGAGCCGGATCCGCGGCGTCCACTTGAATCGTCTCTTCGATGCCTTGCGTGAACACCAGCGGGTTGTCGGTCACCGCATTCGCCTCGCGCAACAGCACCAGCGCGGCGTGGCGCAGCTGGTCGAGGCAGGCGCCCACCACTTGCGGCTGGCAGCGCAGCGAATAAGGGTCTTGCACGCGGTCGTCACCTTCAAGATGCGACAGCCGGATCGCACTGCCTGCAAGCAGCTGGCGGTAGTACTGCGCGACGTCGATCTGCCCCGGCTGGCCGCGCAAGGCGTGGATGCGTGGGTCGAAGGGGCCGTCGCTGCCGCGCGCTGCATCGACCGTCAGCGCGCCGATGACCAAAGCCGCCTCGAGCACCGGCTCGAAAGTGAACAGCGCATGCAGCGCGAGCGCGGTCGACACCTGGGTGCCGTTGATGAGCGCCAGGCCTTCCTTGGCAGCCAAGACCAGCGGCTTGATGCCGGCATCGTGTAGCGCATGCGCGGCTGATCGGCGCTGGCCAGCGATGAGCATTTCGCCTTCACCCATCAGCGCCAGCGTCATGTGCGCCAGTGGCGCCAAGTCCCCCGACGCACCGACCGAGCCTTGCGCCGGCACATAGGGCACGAGGCCGGCGTTGTGCACCGCGACCAAGGTGTCGATGACCACCGGCCGCACGCCCGAATGGCCCCGCGCCAGGCTCGCCGCCTTGAGCGCGAGCATCAGGCGCAGCACCGCCGCGTCAAGCGGCGCGCCGACACCGACGCTGTGCGATCGGATCAGGTTGAGTTGCAGCGTCGCCAGATCGGCTTCGCTGATGCGGGTGCTGGCGAGTTTGCCAAAACCCGTATTGACGCCGTAGACAGCGGCTTGGCCCTCGGCCGCGCGGCGCACGACTGCCGCGCTGGCTTCGATGCCCGGCAGCGCCTGTGGGTCGATATGCAGCGGCTGGCCGCCGGCGTGGATGGCCTGCAGCTCGTCGAGGCTGAGCGTGCCGGGGCGCAGCAACATCAGCGGAGCCCTTCACTTGCGTGCCGCTCGACCATCGGCAGATTCAGACCCTGCTCGCGCGCGCATTCGATCGCCTCGTCGTAGCCCGCATCGGCATGGCGCATGACACCCGTGGCGGGGTCGTTCCACAACACGCGCTCGATGCGTTTGGCTGCCGCCTCCGTGCCGTCGCAGACGATGACCACGCCGGCATGCTGCGAATAACCCATGCCCACCCCGCCACCATGGTGCAGGCTGACCCAGGTTGCGCCGCCGGCAGTGTTGAGCAGCGCGTTGAGCAGTGGCCAGTCGCTGACCGCATCGCTGCCGTCCTTCATGCTTTCGGTTTCGCGGTTGGGTGAAGCCACCGAGCCGCTGTCGAGATGGTCGCGGCCGATCACGATCGGCGCCTTGAGTTCGCCTGATCGGACCATCGCGTTGAAGGCCAGCCCGGCGCGCTGCCGCTCGCCCAGGCCGATCCAGCAGATGCGCGCCGGCAGGCCCTGGAAAGCGATGCGCTCGGCAGCCATGTCGAGCCAGCGGTGCAGGTGGGCGTGGTCTTCCAAATGAGCCGGGAACAGCTCTTTCATCTTGGCGTCGGTCTTGTGGATATCTTGCGGGTCGCCCGACAAGGCGACCCAGCGGAACGGCCCCTTGCCGCGGCAGAACAGCGGCCGGATATAGGCCGGCACGAAGCCCGGGAAATCAAACGCATTTTTGACACCGCGGTCAAACGCGACCTGGCGAATGTTGTTGCCGTAATCGACCGTCGGCACGCCCATCGCCTGAAAGTCCAGCATCGCCTGCACATGCACCGCGCAGCTCTGCGCCGCGGCATCGCGCAGCGCGGCATGCTGCGAGGCATCGGCACGCGCGGCGAGCCAGCGATCGACGCTCCAGCCGGCCGGCAGATAGCCGTTGACGAGGTCGTGCGCGCTGGTCTGGTCGGTGACGAGGTCGGGCCGCGCCTGGCCCGTGCGGCACCGCTGCGCCAGCACCGGAACGATCTCGGCGGCATTGCCGAGCAGCCCGATCGACACCGCCTGGCCGGCCGCGGTGTACTTCTTGATGCGCGCGAGGGCATCATCTAGATCGCTGGCCTGCTCGTCGAGATAACGCGAGCGCAGGCGGAAGTCGATGCGGCTTTGCTGGCATTCGATATTCAGCGAACAGGCGCCGGCAAAGGTGGCGGCCAGGGGCTGCGCGCCGCCCATGCCGCCGAGGCCGGCGGTGAGGATCCAGCGCCCGGCAAGACTTCCGTTGTAGTGTTGCCGGCCGGCTTCGACAAAAGTTTCGTAGGTGCCCTGCACGATGCCCTGGCTGCCGATGTAGATCCACGAGCCGGCGGTCATCTGGCCGTACATCATCAAACCTTTGCGGTCGAGCTCGTCGAAGTGCTCCCAGGTGCTCCATTTGGGCACCAGGTTGGAGTTGGCAATCAGCACCCGCGGCGCGTCGGCGTGGGTGCGGAAGACACCCACCGGCTTGCCGCTCTGCACGAGCAGGGTTTCGTCTTCCTTGAGTTCGCGCAGGCATTTCAGGATCGCCTCGAAACAGTCCCAATTGCGCGCCGCCTTGCCGATGCCGCCGTAGACGACCAGCGCGTCGGGGTTCTCGGCGACCTCGGGGTCGAGGTTGTTCTGCAGCATCCGGTACGCGGCTTCGATGAGCCAGTTGGCACACACGATCTGGCTGCCGCGCGGCGAGCGCACCGGGCGCGGCTGGGCGATCTGCTTCTGGCTGGACAGGTCGGTCATGGGCTTGCCTCCGGCTTCAAACTTCAGGGTTGCACTCTACTTGTCTAGACAAGCGTAGACAAGTAGGATGGGCCTATGGTTTCCCCGCAGTCGGCGCCAGGGCCGGTTTCCCCGCCATCGCGTTTCTCAGCGTCGCCGGCCCGCCAGACAGCGCCGGCTTCGCCTTACCAGCGCATCAAGCAGCACCTGATGGCCGGCCTGTCGGCAGGCCACTGGCCGCCCGGCGCGCTGATGCCGTCAGAAGCCGAACTCACCGCGCTGTTTGGCGTCAGCCGGATGACGGTGAACCGCGCGATCCGCGAGTTGCAAGCCGAAGGCCTGGTCGCGCGTGCGCAGGGTGTCGGCACCTTCGCCGCGCCGCTGCACCGCGTGTCGAGCACGCTGACGATCCACGACCTGCACGACGAGATCGTCGCGCGCGGCCACCGTCACGACGCCGCCGTGCAGTTGCAGCGGGCTGAGCCGGCGGCCGCAGCGCTGGCCGCGCAGCTGGGGATCGCACCGGGTGCGAGGGTCTTCCACACCCTCATCGTGCACCATGAAAACGGCGTGCCGTTGCAGTCTGAAGACCGCTACGTCAACCCGGCCTGCGCGCCGGACTATCTGGATCAGGACTTCACCCGCCAGACGCCGACACACTATCTCTTCGAGGTCACCGCCTTGTGGCGCGCGCAGTATTCGATCGAGTCGGCACGCGCCACGACGCAAGAAGCTGTGTTGCTGCAGATCGACCCCGATCAACCCTGCCTGATCGTCGTGCGCCGCACCTTCAGCCGCTTGGCCGCCATCACGATCGCGCGCCTGGTGCACCCTGGCACGCGGTACAGCTTGCAAGGGGAATTTGCGCCGTGACTCGAGCAACACCCGGCACCTTGAACCAGGTGCAATTGGGCTCGACACCGGCACAGCCCTGGCGCAACAGCGGCGGTGTGACACGCGAGTTGCTGGCCTGGCCGCAAGCGCAGGACTGGCTGCTGCGGGTGAGCGTCGCCGAGATCAACCAGGCCGGCCCGTTTTCAGCTTTTGCCGCCATTGACCGCTGGTTTGCGGTGATCGATGGCGCCGGTGTGGTGCTCGGGCTGCCCGCGGGCGATGTGGCCATCGGCCCCGACGACGCGCCGCTGCGATTTGACGGCGAAGCCGCGCCCGGCTGCCGCCTGGTCGAGGGCCCGACCCAAGACCTGAACCTGATGGCGCGGCGCGATGCCGGTGCCGCCGGCATGCGCCGCGCCACCGTGGCATCGGCGCTCGATGGTGACTACCGCTGGCGCGCGATCTACGCCGCCGACACCTTGCGTGTCGACTGCGATGGCGTCGCCCATCCGTTGCCCGCCGGCACGCTGCTCTGGTCCGACAGCCCCGACAACAGCCTGTGGACCCTGCTCGACCCAGGCCGCGCGTGGTGGCTGACACTCTCGACATGAACCGCCCTCACAAGACCAGCCTCTGGCGCCACGCGCGTCTGGCCACGATGAGCGCCGGCACGCCATGGGGCTGGATCGACGACGGCGCGATGATCGTCGATGGCAACCGGCTGCGTTGGGTCGGGCCGGATGCCGATCTGAGCTCGGCGCTGGCCGCTGTGCTGCCGCCGGGCAGTCAGGTCGATGACGAACATGACCTCGGCGGCGCCTTGGTGACCCCCGGCCTGATCGACGCCCACACCCACCTCGTCTACGGCGGCGACCGCGCGGCGGAGTTCGAGCTGCGCCTGCAAGGCGCGAGCTACGAAGATATCGCCCGCGCCGGTGGGGGCATCCGCTCGACGGTGGCCGCCACCCGGGCCGCCAGCGATGGCCAACTGTTCACCGCAGCGGCAGCCCGCGCCCGGACGCTGATGGCCGAAGGTGTGACCACGATCGAAATCAAATCCGGCTACGGCCTGAGTGAGCTCCACGAGGCTCGCTGCCTCGCCGTGGCGCGCCGGATCGGCGCTGAGCTGCCGCTCACGGTGCGCATCACGTCGCTGGCCGCGCACGCGCTGCCGCCTGAATTTGCCGGCCGCGCCGACGACTACATCGACGCTGTTTGCGCCTGGTTGCCGGCGCAGCACGCCCGAGGCCTGGTCGATGCGGTGGATGTTTTTTGCGAGAACATCGCTTTCAGCGCCGCGCAGACCGAACGGGTTTTCAGGGCCGCGCAATCACTCGGCCTGCCGGTCAAGCTGCACGCCGAACAACTCAGTGACCTCGGCGGCAGCGCGCTTGCCGCACGTTACGGGGCCTTGAGTTGTGACCATCTCGAACACCTCTCGGCGGCGGGCATCGCCGCCATGCGACAGGCCGGCACGGTGGCGATGCTGCTGCCCGGCGCGTATTACTTTCTGCGCGAAACCAAGCTGCCGCCGGTGCAGGCGCTGCGCGATGCCGGCGTGCCGATCGCGATTGCCACCGACCACAATCCGGGCTCGTCACCGGTGCATTCTTTGCTGCTGATGTTGAATATGGCCTGCACGCTCTTCCGCCTGACGCCCGAAGAAGCCTGGCGCGGCGTTACCGTCAACGCTGCACGCGCGCTCGGGCTGCCGGACCGCGGTGTACTCAGCGCAGGTCAACGTGCCGACTTCGTCGTCTGGGCCACTGAGCATCCGCGCGAGATGGCCTATGCCGTCGCGCCCGCCAACCCCTGCCGGCGGGTCATCTTTGGTGGCGTGGAGCGCAGCCGATGAACTCCGAATCGCAAACAACACCGCGCCATCAAGGCGCCGTCTTCACGCTGCACCAAGGCCACAAGCCGCTGCTCGTCAGCGTGCCGCATGTCGGCACGCTGATCCCGGCCGACCAGCAGCACCGTTATGTCGACCGCGCGCTGGCGGCCGAAGATACCGACTGGTTTCTCGACCGCCTCTATGCCTTCGCCATCGACCAAGGCGCGAGCCTGATCGTGCCGGTCAACAGCCGCTACCTGATCGACCTCAACCGCAACAGCGACAACCAGCCGATGTACCCGGGGCGGAACAATACCGAGCTCTGCCCGACACGGTTCTTTACCGGCGATGCGCTCTATCGCGACGGTGCAGCGCCTGACGCGGCCGAAGTCCAGCGGCGCATTGCGACCTACTGGCAGCCTTATCACGACGCGCTGCAAAGCGAGTTGGATCGACTGCACGCCGCGCATGGCCATGCGGTGCTGTTCGACGCGCACAGCATCAAGAGCGAGTTGCCCTGGCTCTTCGAGGGCACGCTGCCGCACATGAACCTGGGCTGCGTCAACGGCAGCAGTTGTGCGTCGGCACTGCGTGATGCGCTGTCGGCGGTCTTCGCGGCGCAGCAGGCCTACAGCCACGTCACCGACGGCCGCTTCAAGGGCGGCCACATCACGCGCCACTTCGGCCAGCCGCAGCGCGGTGTGCACGCGGTGCAGTTGGAGATGTGCTGGCGCGCCTACATGGACGAAACCCCGCCCTGGCGCTGGAGCGACGAGCGCGCCGCCCAGGTGACGCCGCTGCTGCGCGCGCTGGTGCAGGTGATGGTCGATTGGCGGCCGGCACAACGCAAGCGATGACACGAGCGACGACACCAGCGACCACAGCCGCGATGACGACCACGATGACACCGCCAACATTCTGGGCGCCACAAGCCTGGATCGCTGGCCGCTGGTGTGCATCGGTGGTGATGACCGCCGGCGCTGACGGCCATTGGGTTTCGATCACGCCCGGGCAGCCGGCGCCCGCTGGTGCAACGCTGCTCAGCGGCCCGGTGCTGCCGGGCCTGGTCAACGCCCACAGCCACGCGTTCCAGCGCGCTTTTGCCGGCCTGGCCGAGCGGCGCAGCAGCGCACAAGACGATTTCTGGTCGTGGCGCGACCGCATGTACGGCGTCGCGCTGCGCATCGATGCCGACATGCTGCGCGACGTCGCCACCCAGCTCTACGGCGAGCTGCTCGCCGGCGGCTACACCCAGGTCTGCGAGTTCCACTACCTGCACCACGGTACCGACGGCAGCGCCTACACCGACCCGCTCACGATGAGCCGCGCGCTGGTGCAGGCCGCGGCCGATGCCGGCATCGGGTTGACGCTGCTGCCGGTGCTTTACGAAAGGGCCGGATTTACGCAGGCGACCTTGCGCCCTGATCAGCGCCGCTTTGCGACGACCGTGAACGGCGTGCTCGCGATGCGCGACGGCATCCGTGCGCTCGGCCTGCCGCTGGTCAGCGCCGGCGTGGCGATCCACTCGCTGCGTGCGGCGGCGCCTGAGTCGATTCACGAACTGGCAAAGCGGCTCCGCAGCGATGCCGGCCCGGTGCACATCCACATCGCCGAACAGTCCGGCGAAGTCGAAGACTGCCTCTCGGCCACCGGCGCGCGCCCGATCGAATGGCTGGCACGCGCGCTGCCGCTGGATGCGCGCTGGCAGCTCGTGCACGCGACCCACGCGCTGCCGGCGGAGATCGACGCGGTCGCGCGCAGCGGCGCCGGTGTCGTGCTCTGCCCGAGCACCGAGGCCAACCTCGGTGATGGCCTGTGTGACCTGCCACGCTGGCTGGCCAGCAGCACGCCGTTGTCGATCGGCTCTGACAGCCAGATCAGCCGCAGCGCCGCCGCAGAACTGCGCTGGCTCGACTACGGCCAGCGCCTGGTCTTGCGCCAGCGCAACATCGCCGCGCGGCCCGATATCGGCATCGACGCCACCGCGGCCCGGCTCTTTGGCCGCACCCTGGCCGGCGGTGCGGCTGCCGCTGGTTTTGAGCGTTGGGGGTTGGTGCCGGGCGCGCGCGCCGACCTGCTGGTGGTGAATGCTGATGCGCCGGGGCTGCTCGGCCTGCCGGCGTCACACACCCTCGACGGCCTGGTTTTTGCCACCGACGCGCCGGCCTTCAGCGAGGTCTGGGTCGCCGGCCGGCGCGTGCTGGCAGACGCGGCCGCGGGCAGCGCGCGGTCAGCGGCCTTTGCAGCGGCGATGCAGCGGCTTCATGCTGCGACGGCGGAGGAAGCGGTGGCAGCGGTGGTGGCGGCAGTGGCCGGCACTGGCGGAGCGGCCAGCGCCAAGTAACAACCGCGTGCCGAGGCCCCGAGCGTGGCCAGCAGCGGTGCGGCGGCGGCGCTGTCGGTCCCGCCTTCGCGGCCTTCGGCAGCCGCGGTCTCGGCAGTGCACAGCAACGACGCCAGGTGGTCGGCGATGCGCAGCAGGCGGCCCTGCGCAGACGACGCTGCAGCGAGCCCTGCGTGCGCGACCTCGGCGGCGACCTGGCTCAAGGCATCCGACAGCTTCCACTGCGTGGCGATGGCACCGAACAGGCGATCGCGGCGCACCCCGAGGGCGGCAACGAAGTCGCCACCCAAGCCCCAGGCTTGCGAACTGCCAGCCAAATCCATCGAGCGCATGACGACCGACCAGGTGGCGTCATGCACGAGCCCGGTCAGGTAGGCCTCGAACGGGTCCAGGCCTTCGTCGCGCGCCAGCGCGGCGCACAACTGGGCCTTGTAGTCGGTGTGCTGCCACAGCCGCGGCGCGCCGGCCTTGGCGATCGCGCCGCTGCGCACATCGATGAGCGGTTTGAGCACCGCGCGCGCGATCGCGCTCTGCATGCCGTTGACCCCCAGCACCTGGATCGCATGTTCGAGTTCGACCACCGCTTCCGGCCGGCGGTAGTAGGCGCTGTTGGCCATGCGGACGACCTCGGCAACCAGCGTCAGGTCGCGCGAAACCTGCTCGGAGAGTGAGGCCAGCGATGTCGTCGGGCCGCGCAGCCGCGCCAGCAGTTGCGGCACCACGGCAGCCGAGCGTGGCAGCAGCGAAGCGTGGGTCGAGGTGTCGTCAACCAGGCGATCCAGCGCTTGCACCAGTTGCTGTTCGCGCAATCCCGGCGCCGCCTGGCGGTCGCCGGCTGCGCCGAGCAAGCCGGCAAAAAAACCCAGGTCGTGGGTTGCTTCGAACGGCGGCGCGGCCGCCGCCGCCGCCGCCGAAGCCGGAGTCGACGTCGGCATGGCGGCCGCAGCCGGCGCTGCAGCGCGCGGTGTCCGCGCCATGGCGGCGGGGACCGACTCCGGCGCCGGCACACTGCGCCGCACCGCCACCGCCGCGGTGCTCGACCGCGGTGCAAACCATCGAAGCAGCCAGGCTCTCATTGCCGCAACCTTGTTGTTGTTGACGCGACGCCGTCTCCGGGTAGAAAGTCCGGGGGCGGCATCACGGGCAGATGCCCCCGGCCGCACCCACTGGCGACCGGCGCGTGGCGTTCGGGTGGGCTGATCATATTTCGGCGCCTGGCGTCAGAAATTGAGCGCTGACCAACAGCGCGGCTGAATCAGGAACCCGGGCCGCCTTCGCCGCCTGCGCTGGCCGCGCCGCTTGCGTCGCTTTCGCCGATCGCCCCCAACGCCCGCTGCGCCACCGCACGACCCACCGAGCCGGTGATCGCCAACGCCGGCGGGGCCGCCAGCATGGTCGCAAAAACCGCGCGCACCTGCGCCGCGCTGACAGCGGCCAACGCATCCAGCCGCTGCGCCATCGGCCGCAGCCGGCCGAGCGCAAAGAGCTCGAGCACCGACGCTTCGATGCGCCGCGACGCGCGTTCCTGGTGGCGCAGCCAGCGCACCGTCAACTGCTTGCGCGCGCGCGCCAGATCGACGCTGTCGATGCGCTCGGCATGCTGGCGAAGCAGGCGCATGACCTCGCGCAACAGCTCCTCGAGCTTGTCGGGCGCAAACGAGGCTTCGATCACGAATTGGCCACCAAACTCGAAGCGGTCTGCCGCACAACTGGCGTGGTAGACGAGCCCGCGGCGTTCGCGCAGTTCGGCCAGCAGCGGCGAGCTCATGCCTTCGCCGAAGACCGCGGCGGCCATCTCGCAGGCTGCGTCTTGCGCGGCATCGTCTGCTGCGAGCGCGGGCAGCGGATAGCCCAGCACGATGTGAGTCTGGCCACTGCCGGCCAACCGGCGCGAGCGCAATCCACCGGTCCAGGTGGGCGCGGCGATGTGATGTTCGGCGCCTCGTGGCAGGACGGCGAATGTGGCGCTGGCCGCTTGCACGATCTGCGCCGGGTCGATGCAACCCGCCGCGGCGACGACGATGTTGGCGCCGGTGTACTGGCGCTCGACACAGGCGGAGAGATCGGCACGCGCCAGCCGCTGCAAATTGCCGCGGCTGCCGATCACCGGCTGCGCAGCAGGGTGCAGGCCCCAACA
Source organism: Rubrivivax sp. (assembly GCA_031431555.1). GTDB lineage: Bacteria > Pseudomonadota > Gammaproteobacteria > Burkholderiales > Burkholderiaceae_C > Rubrivivax. The sequence goes on along the minus strand of JANPDN010000165.1, from coordinate 2,241 downwards.
GGCATGGTCGAAGAGCTGGAAGGCGGTATCCATCGGGTCGTCTTCGACTTCCATCAACTCCTGCAGCAACACCTCGCGCTCGCGTTCGATCTCGGCCGCCGGAAACGACGGGTTGCAGAGGATGTCGGCGAGCATGGCCACAAACTCTGGCGCGTCGGCGGCGACACCGCGCATGTAGTAGGCGGTGTGGTCCTTGTCGGTATGCGCGTTGACCTCGGCACCGAGCCTTTCGGCGTCGAGGTTGATTTGGTGGCAGTCGCGGCGGTGGGTGCCCTTGAAGAGCATGTGCTCGACAAAATGGCTGACGCCGTTGAGCGGCCGGCTTTCATGCGCGCTGCCGCTGTGCACAAAGATGCCCACGCTCGCCGTCAGCGCCTGCGGCATGTGCAGCGTGAGCACGCGCACGCCGTTGGGCAGCGTGGTGATCTGGGTGTCGGTGTCGGGTTGATGCACTGCGGGTGGATTCATGGCCCGCCGACTCTACGCCGGCCGGCATGGCCGGCAAGCCTTGGATGGTCGCGATGTCCTGGGCCGCGGGCGCCCGGGTCGGCTGACGCTCGCGCGGGTGGGCACGGGCAGCCCCGGCGATGCCGTCTGCCTATACTGATTGCGCATCAACGACAACGCACCGCTTGCGGGCGCCGCCACGCGTCCCGACATGAACCCGCGAGGCCCCCCATGCAGCCCATGAAGCCCATGAAGCTTGACGACATCGTGCTCAGCAGCGGCGTGCGCACACCCTTTGGCGACTTCGGCAAATCCTTGGCTGACGTCCCCTTGGCGACCCTCGGTGTGCATGTCGTGCAAGCCTGCCTGGCGCGTGCCGGGGTGGATGCGGCAGAGGTCGATCACCTCGTTTTTGGCAATACCGCGCCGGTCGACCACGACGGCCTGTTCATCAGCCGCAAGGTCGCCATCGCCGCCGGCCTGCCAGTGGCCAGCAGCGCACTCGGTGTGGTGCGCGCGTGCGGCACCGGCTCGCAGGCGATCGTCAGCGCGGCGCAGCAGATCAGCAGCGGCCACAGCGAAGTCGCCATCGCCGCCGGTGCCGAAAACTATTCGCGTGTGCCCTATCTGTCGACCACCGCGCGCTGGGGCGCCGGGCGCGGGCCCACCGAATTGATCGACGGCCTGGATACGATCTACCGCTGCCCCTTCACCCGCGAGTTGATGGGCGACACCGCAGAGAACCTTGCCGCGCGTTTTGGCTACCAGCGCGAGGCGATGGACGATTGGGGTTTCATGAGCCAGCAGCGCGCCGGCGCGGCGATGGCCTCAGGCTTCTTGGCGCGGCAGATCGTGGCCATCGATGTGCCGGATGGCAAGCCGAACAAAGCGAGCGACGCGAACGACGCGGGCAATGCGAGCAACGCGAGTACGGCCAGACAGGCCACCCGCCGCTTCGAACAAGACGAATTTCCGCGCCCGAATATCACGCGCGAAAAGCTAAGCCAGCTCAAACCGGCGTTTCGCAAGGACGGCCTCGGCTCGGTGACCGCAGGCAATTCCAGCGGCGTCACCGACGGCGCTGCCGCCCTGCTCGTCGTCAGCGGTGCAGCAGCGCAGCGCCTGGGCGTGATGCCCGAAGCACGTTTTGTCGACTGGGCGGTGGTCGGCGTGGCGCCAGAAATCATGGGCGCCGGCCCGGTGCCGGCGATCACCAAGCTGCTCGACCGCCAGCGGCTGCGTGTCGGCGACATCGACTACTGGGAAATCAACGAAGCCTTCGCGGTCATCAACCTGCACGCCGAAGCGCAGCTCGGCGTCCCGCGCCAGCGCACCAATCTCTATGGCGGCGGCATCAGCATCGGCCACCCACCCGGCGCCACCGGCCTGCGCATGACGATGACCGCAATGCAGCATCTGGCCGATACCGGCGGCCGCTATGCGGTCATCAGCATGTGCCTGGGGTCGGGGATGGGCATGGCGACGCTGATCGAGAACCTGCGCCGCTGATTTTGGGCGTTAGCGGTTTTGGTGATGTCCGCATGCGGCGCTTCGACGCAGTGCTGAAAGCGGTGGCTCCGGGCTTTTGTTGTCATCGCAGCCGGGATCGGGGTGGCCGGCTTCGGTTGTGGAATTCTTACGCCCTACGCCGGCCACCCCAATCCCGGCTGGTCCGGTGGCAGTCTGGGCGCTGAGAGCCCCAATTCAACAGGTCGTTCCGATCGCGGTTGGGACGCCGACACCGCAACTCGCAGAGTCGGCGCGGTGGTGGCCCGGCGTAGAGCATAAGAATTC
>JANPDN010000164.1:0-22841 GCA_031431555.1 Rubrivivax sp. | reverse complement strand
TGAAGCGCCCGCCCTGGGTCAGCGTCAGCGTGAGGACAAAGTGGGTGCACAGCCGGTCGAGAACGGCTGCATCTTCGAGCCCGGGCGACAACACCCACCGCCCGCCCTGCACCTTGGCCATGGCACCCCCAACGCCGGGGCGAAGCACCCCGCTGCGGCCCATCGTGCCGCACTGCGGCGGCGAGGGCAAGTGCCGCCAGTCAAATGCTTTCGGTTGGATACCGTTGGTCAAACGCTCAGTGCAAGACCAGGGGCTGCTGCGCCAGCGCGGTGTACCCGGCGAGGTAGTCGTCGATGGTGTCTTCGGTCGCCGGGCCCTGCTCGGCCAGCGCCTGGACGCCGAGCTTGAAAGCAACCGCCACCGCGCCCTGGATGAAAATTTCCTTGCGCGCGAGTTTGTCGACGATCTCGTAGCCGCCGATGGCATCCGGCTGTGGCACCGCGGCATCGGCAACGTTGACTGCGCCGGAGGCGACTGCGGGTGCATCAGCGCTCGCATCAGCGGGGGCGAGGTCAAATTGCACAACGACAAAACTGTCGGAGTTGTAGAGCATTTGCATGGTGGTGACTTCCTCTCTACGGCCGCAGGTCGCGGCGATGCGCCGGAATTCAAGCCCGCCGGCCTGGCGATCAGGGCACCGTCAGCAGCAGCTCCAGCGTCTCACCCGCCGGCGGTGTCGCCAGTCTGGCGCGCACCGGCAGGTGATGGCGGGCTGGGTCGAGCCAGACCTCGACCTGCGTGTCGTACGGGCGCCGCGGCTCGCGGGTCAGCCGCAGGCCCTGCGGCTGCAACCCTTCGACGACGAAGATCCAGACCCCGGCGTCGCCGCGCGCGCCGCTGATGAAGATCGGCACGCGTGTGCCGGCGGCTGCAAAACGCGCTGGGTCGGCGTCGATGATCGCCGGCAGTTGCACCATCCAGCTCAGGCGGTCCTGCGCACCAGGCGGCAGCGGGTGCGTGGTCTGCGGGCCCGAATAGGTGATGCGGGCCGCGGCGCGGTCGAAGTTCGCGGCATGCCGGTCGCGGCCGCGGCGGCGGTCGACAAAACGCTCTGGCGCCAGACCCGCAGCATCAAATCCGCCACGGCTGACGAGCCACATCGCGTCGACACCAAACACCGTGCCCTTGAGCTCGAGCTCGTAGCTGTCCACCGCGCGGCGAAAGACCAGCTCGGCGCTGCCGCTGATCGAGCCGCGCTGCAAGCTGTAGTCGAGCCGGAACGATGCCGCGATGCGGGTCGGGTGGACGGGGGTCTCGGCGCCATCGGGGGCGATCGCTGTTGCCTGTTGGGCCATGGCGGCCACGTTGGATGGTGCGTCCGCGGCTCCTGCTGGCATCGTCGTTGGCGCCACATCGACCGCCGCCGGCTCGGGCGCTGTGGGTTGCAATGCGGCGGCGGTCACCGGCGCTTGTGCCGCTGCCGCTGGAAACGGCTCGGGCCGAGCCGGGTCGCGCGGCGGCAACCACCAGCGTCGGCCCGCCAACGTGCCAGGTGTTGCGCCGCCAGCGCTGGGCCCGGCTTGGGCGCCAACGGCGGCCCCGGCTGGCGCGGCAGCAGGCCGCACGATCTGGCGCACCGTCAAGACCGGCGCGCCGCTGGGCACGACGGCGGGGTCGAACTCGCCATCGCGAAGGAAGTCGACGCCACCACCGAGCAGCGCAGCGTGCGCGGCCAACACCACGGCGAGCAAGAGCACCCGTTCGCGTTGGGGATGCAAAACTTTGGGGCGCGCGGCCGTGAGCACCGCAGAATACTGCCACCAAAGAGCTGACCTCCCCGGCCCATCACCCCGCCCGGGCGCCCCGATGAAACTCGCCACCTACAAAGACGGCTCGCGCGACGGCCAGCTCGTCGTCGTCTCTCGCGACCTCGCGCAAGCCCATTTCGCCACCGGCATCGCCACGCGCATGCAGCAGTTGCTCGACGACTGGAATTTTCTCTCGCCGCAGCTCGAAGACCTCTACGCGACGCTCAACGACGGCAAGGCGCGGCATGCCTTCGAGTTCGATCCGCGCTTGAGCATGGCGCCGCTGCCGCGCGCCTGCCAATGGGCCGACGGTTCGGCCTTCATCAACCATGTCGAGCTGGTGCGCCGCGCGCGCGGTGCCGAGATGCCTGGCAGCTTCTACGAAGACCCGCTGATGTACCAAGGCGGCAGTGACGATTTTCTCGGGCCCTGTGACGACGCCGTGTTTGCCAGCACCGACTGGGGCATCGACTTCGAGGCCGAGATCGCGGTGATCACCGGCGATGTGCCGATGGGCACCGGCCCCGACGCCGCGCTGGACAGCGTTCGCCTGCTGATGCTGGTCAACGATTGGAGCCTGCGCAACCTGATCCCGGCCGAACTGGCCAAGGGCTTCGGCTTTTTTCAGAGCAAGCCGGCGACGGCCTTCGGCCCGGTCGCGGTGACCCCCGACGAAGCCGGCGCCGCCTGGCGCGACGGCAGGCTGCACCTTGATCTGGAATCGGTCTGGAACGGCCAGCGTGTCGGCCTGTGCAACGCCGGCCCGGAAATGACTTTTCACTTCGGCCAGCTCATCGCACATCTGTGCAAGACGCGCAACGCCCGCGCCGGCAGCATCGTCGGCTCGGGCACGGTGAGCAACAAGGACTGGGCCAAGGGCATCTCGTGCATCGCCGAGCGGCGCGCGATCGAGACCATCGAAAGCGGCGCGCCGAAGACCCCGTTCATGGCCTTCGGCGACACCATCCACATCGAGGTCAAGGGCAGCGATGGGCAGACCTTGTTTGGCGCGATCGACCAGCGGGTCGCTGCGCAACCGAAGTGAAGGACGTGAAGGACGTGAGCGACGTGGCCGACGCCCGCGACCCCGCCGACTCGGGCAGCCTCAGCCACGACCCCGTTGCCGGCCCGGCGACGGGCCTTGCCGGACCCCCAACGCTCGACCTCAGCGGCGCGATTGCGACGATCACGCTGCGCCGTCCGGCGCTGGCCAACCGGCTCGAGCTCACCGATCTCGAAGTGCTCGCCGCGCAGATCGCGCAGGTCGATGCGAACCCGGCGCTTCGCGTGCTCAAGCTGGTCTCGACCGGCAAGCACTTTTGCAGCGGCTTCAACGTCGGCCAGGTCGGCGCCGCCGGCGCGACAGCAGGCGCGCGTTTTGAAGCGCTGGCCGATGCCGTCGAGCGTTCGCGGGTGCTGACCGTCGCGGTGATCCAGGGTGGTGTTTACGGCGGCGCCTGCGATCTGGCGCTGGCCTGCGACTTCCGCATCGGCACCGCGGCCTGCGAAATGTTCGTGCCCGCAGCTCGGCTCGGCCTGCACTTCTATCGTGGCGGCCTGGAGCGTTTTGTGACCCGCCTCGGTCTGCATGCGGCCAAACGGGTGCTGCTCGCCGTCGAACGATTTGATGCCATCGGGATGCGCGAGATCGGCATGCTCGACCAGATCGTCGACCCGCCATCGGCCTTGGCGGCGACGGGCGACACCCTGGCCCAAGGCCTCGCCGGCATGGCGCCGCTGGCGGTGCTGGGCATGAAAAAACACCTCAACCGAATCGCCCGCGGCACGCTTGATTTGGCCGAACTCGCGCTTGACATCAAACAAGCCGACGACTCACAAGACCTGAAAGAAGGCGGGCTGGCGTGGGTCGAAAAACGCACGCCGGTTTTTAAGGGCCGCTGAGTGTCAAGTCAGGCCAGCGCGGGCCCGTGCGGGCCAGCGCCGGCCGTCAACCACCACGGCGACCGCTGGCCCCCCAAGTCCCAAGGACTCGACACCATGAAATCGAAGCTCGCTCATCTGCATCTGTTGATCACGACCCTGTTTGGATTGTGGTCAGCCGCACCAGCCACGGCGCAGCCGGCTGTGGCCTGCCCGCCGGTGGCGCAAATGCCAAGCGCCGAGCAGTTGCAGGCGGCGCAGCAAACCGCCCGCGACCGCGGCTTCCTGTGGCGCATCGAACGCGACGGCCGCCGCTCGTACCTGTACGGCACGATGCACCTGGGCAAGCTCGACTGGGCGATCCCCGGGCCGCAGCTGCGCGGCGCGCTGAACTCGGTCGACACTCTGGCGCTCGAGCTCGACCTCACCGACCCGGCGCTGCTGCAACAGCTCGCTGCGTCGCTGGCCGGCAAACCCGACGCCGTGACGCTGCCGGCAGCGCTGCAACAGCGCCTGGCGCGGCAGACCGCAGCGGCCTGCCTGCCGCCAGCCGCGCTGGACAGCCAGCATCCGGTGATGCGCGCGATCACGCTGGCCGTGCTCGCCGCGCGCTGGGAGGGCCTGGACCCGTCGTATGCCCAGGAGCTCGTGCTCGGCGGATTTGCGCGCGCCGCCAAGTTGTCCGTCGTGTCGCTCGAATCCGTCGACGAGCAGATGGCTGCATTGATCCCCGCCGAGCCTGCCAAGGCGCTGCTGATGATCGGCCAGACGCTGGACCAGCTCGAAGCTGGCACCACGCGCCGCGCCACCGCCCGCCTGGCCAAGGCCTGGGCCGAGGCCCGCCTGGACGATCTGGCGCAGTACGAAGATTGGTGCGAATGTGTCGCCAGTGACGACGACCGCAACTTCCTCAAACGCCTCAACGATGACCGCAATCCGGCGCTGGCGCGGCGCATCGACGCCGTGCACGCCAGCGGCAAACGTGTTTTTGCCGCCGTCGGCGCGCTGCACATGACGGGCGCGATGGCCTTGCCCAAGCTGCTGGCCGAGCGCGGCTTCAAGGTCGAGCGCATCGAGTTCGCGCGATAGGCGCGTGGGCGCATGGGCGCGCCGATTCCGCGGCCGCGCGGCGGCCACAACCGTACTCGCGCAGAATGACGCGCAGCATCTCACTCCCAGGAGCCCGACACCATGGCCGCGTCCGCCGATTTTGCAAAGCTCGTCCCCGGTTTTGATTTCCTCCAGGGCCTGATAAAAAACGCCGGCTCGGCGCTGCCGAGTGTCGGCCAGTGGATCGCACCGACACTCGACCCGGTGGAGCTCGAAAAACGCATCGAGCAGTTGAAAACAGTGCAGTTCTGGCTCGAGCAAAACGCCCGCCTGCTCGGTGCCACGATCCAGGCGCTGGAAGTGCAGCGCATGACGCTGTCGACCCTCAAGTCAATGAACCTGCCGGTGGCCGACTTCGCCGAGGCTTTCAAGATCAAGACGCCCGTGGCAGCAGCGGCTGAGCCCGAACCGGAGGTCGAGGCCGAAGTTGAGCCCGAGCCCGAGCCCGCACCAGCACCTCGGCCGGCGGCCAAAAAGCCGGCCCCCAAGACAGCCGCTGCTGCACTCGCTTCCGGCGTCGTCGACCCGATGCAATGGTGGGGCGCTTTGACCGAGCAGTTCAGCCAGCTTGCCGCCAGTGCGCTGAAAGACGGGCCGGTCGATGCCGCCAAAAATGCCGCGATGAGCGCTGCCAAAACCGTCGCCGACGCGGTCGCGCAGCAGGCCACGGGCGGCCGCAAAGCGGCACCGAAAAAGTCAACCGGCACGGCCACGCGCAAGCGCCGCTGAACCGGCAGCGCAGGCCGACCGAGCTGGTGACCCCGAGCCCTCCCAGATTGCCGCACTGACATCAAGCCCCAACAAGTCGCACCCCGTGAGCACCCGTTTTCGCAGTGGCCACGCCACCCATCCCGACTGGCGCATCGCGCTGTCGCTGGCCGCGGTGCAGATCGAGGCCCAGCCCGCGGCGGCCGACGAAACCCTGGGCCTGGTTTATTTCACCGACCACTACGCGGCCCATGCCGAGGCCCTGCTTGGCGAGCTGCAAAAGCGCTGGCCGCAGCTGCATTGGGCCGGCTGCGCGGCGATCGGCGTGATGGCCGCGGCCAGCCCGGCCGGCGGCGGCGCCAGCGCTGCCGCGAGTGGCGCCGAATATCTCGATGAGCCAGCGCTGGCGCTGATGTTGTGCGCGCTGCCGGCCGGCGGCTTCGAGCTATTTTCCGGCACCCGGCCGATCGACAGCCACCAGGCCCACACCGCGCTCGTGCATGCCGACCCGGGCGCTGCCGATCTGGGTGAACTGGTCGTCGAGATGAGCGAGCGCACGCAGACCGGCTACCTCTTCGGCGGTGTCGTGTCGTCGCGCAGCGTGCCGGCACAAGTCGCCGACGGTGTGCTGCGCGGCGGCCTGTCGGGCGTGGCTTTTGGTGGCGCTGTCGGCCTCGTCTCGCGGGTGACGCAAGGCTGCCAGCCGATCGGCCCGGCGCGGGTGATCACCGCCAGCGAACGCAACCTGGTCATCGAGCTTGACGGCCAACCCGCGCTGCCGGCCCTGCTGGCCGACCTGGGCGTCACCTTGGACGCGCCGCGCGAGGCGATGCTGCGCTTGCGCACTACGCTGGTCGGGCTGTCCGACGCGCTCGACCCGATCGTCGGCCGCGGCGCGCAGTTTGGTGCCAACACCCGCGTGCGCCATCTGGTGGGCCTGGACCCCGGCCGCCAAGCGGTGGCCGTCGGCGATATCGTCGAGCCCGGCATGCGGCTGGCCTTCTGCGAGCGCGACGTCAACGCCGCGCGGCGCGACCTCGTTCGCGTGTGCAGCGAGATCCGCGACGAACTCAGCGCCGATCCCGACAACCAGCGCGCTGCACGCAGCGCCCTCGGCGCAATCTACATCAGCTGCACCGGCCGCGGCGGCGCGCACTTTGGTGCCCCGTCAGCCGAAGTGCAGATCGTGCAGCACGCGCTCGGCGACGTGCCGCTGGTCGGCTTTTTTGCCGCCGGCGAGATCGCCCGCCACCACCTTTACGGTTACACCGGGGTGCTGACAGTGTTTACTGGCGGGGCCTGAGTTTCGCCGCCACCCGGCGGTACATTCGATCGCCATGAACGCCGCCCTGCCCGCCGCCGCCGCCAACACAACCGATCGCGCTGCGCGCCAAAGCGAAATCGTCGCTGCGCTGTCGGTGTTGGTGCCAGCGCATGCGCTGCTCTGGCGCGCCGAGGACACCGTGCCTTACGAATGTGACGGCCTGACGGCTTACCGCGCGCAGCCGCTGGTCGTGGTGTTGCCAGAAACCGAAGCGCAAGTCGCCGCGGTGCTGCAGGCCTGCCACCGGCTGCAGGTGCCGGTGGTCGCGCGCGGCGCCGGCACCGGGCTGTCGGGCGGCGCGCTGCCGCACACGCTGGGCGTGACGCTGTCGCTGGCCAAGTTCAACAAGATCCTCAAGGTCGACGCCTACAGCCGCACCGCGGTGGTCCAGTGTGGTGTGCGCAACCTCGCGATCAGCGAAGCCGCGGCGCCTTTTGGTCTGTACTACGCACCCGACCCGAGCAGCCAGATCGCCTGCACCATCGGCGGCAACGTGGCTGAAAACTCCGGCGGTGTGCACTGCCTGAAATACGGCCTGACGCTGCACAACGTGCTGCGGGTGCGCGGCTACACCGTCGAAGGTGAAGCGGTCGAGTTTGGCAGCGAGGCGCTGGACTGCGCCGGCCTGGACTTGCTCAGCGTTGTCATCGGCAGCGAAGGCATGCTCGCGGTGACCACCGAGGTCACCGTCAAGCTGGTGCCCAAGCCGCAAGTCGCGCGCTGCATCATGGCCAGCTTCGACGACATCAGAAAGTGCGGCGACGCGGTGGCCGCGATCATCGCCGCCGGCATCATCCCGGCCGGCCTGGAGATGATGGACAAGCCGATGACGGCGGCCGTCGAAGACTTTGTCCACGCCGGCTACGACCTCGGCGCCGAGGCCATCCTGCTGTGTGAAAGCGACGGCACGCCGGAAGAAGTGGCCGAAGAAATCGGCCGCATGCTCGATGTGCTGGCCGGCGCCGGCGCGACGCGCATGGAAACCAGCCGTGACGAAGCGCAGCGCCTGAAATTCTGGAGCGGGCGCAAAAACGCCTTCCCGGCGAGCGGGCGCATCAGCCCCGACTACATGTGCATGGATTCAACGATCCCGCGCAAGCGCCTGGCCGATATCCTGATCGCGATCCAGGCCATGGAGCAAAAGTACGGCCTGCGCTGCGCGAATGTCTTTCATGCCGGCGACGGCAACCTGCACCCGCTGATCCTCTTCGACGCCAACGACCCAGACCAGTTGCACCGCTGTGAACTCTTCGGCGCCGACATCCTGGAAACGAGTGTCGCGCTCGGCGGTACGGTTACCGGCGAACATGGTGTCGGGGTCGAAAAACTCAGCTCGATGTGTGTCCAGTTCAGCGCCGAAGAACGTGGCCAGATGTTTGCGCTGAAGGCCGCCTTCGACCCCGGCGGCCTGCTCAACCCGGGCAAGGTGCTGCCGACGCTGCAACGCTGCGCCGAATATGGCCGCATGCATGTCAAACGCGGGTTGCTGCCGTTTGCCGAGCTGGAGCGGTTTTGATGGCCGCAGCAGCTGCGGCAATGGCAACCACGGCGCATGACGCCGCGATGCAAGACCTCATCGACCAGTTGCAGGCGGCGCGTGCCACCAAGACCCCGCTCGATATCCGCGGCGGCGGCACCAAGGCTTTTTACGGCGGCGTGCGCAGTGGCACGCCGCTGGATGTGCGCGCGCTGGCCGGCATCAGCAGCTACGAGCCGAGCGAACTGGTGGTCACCGTGCGCGCGGGTACGCCGCTGGCCGAGCTCGAAGCGGCACTCGCCGAACAGGGGCAATGGCTGCCTTTTGAGCCGCCGCGGTTTGGCGCTGCGCCCGGTGCGGCTGGCATCGCGGCTGGCCCCACGACCGAGGCCCTGGGCGGCACGGTAGGCGGCATGGTCGCCGCGGGCCTGGCCGGCCCGGCCCGCGCCGCGGCCGGCAGCGTGCGCGACTATCTGCTCGGCGCGACTTTGCTCAACGGCCGCGGCGAGCTGCTCAACTTTGGCGGCACGGTGATGAAAAACGTCGCCGGCTACGACGTCTCGCGCCTGCTCGCCGGCTCGATGGGCGTGCTCGGTGTGCTCTGCCAGGTCTCGCTCAAGGTGCTGCCGACAGCGATGGCGACTTGCACGCTGCGCTTTGAGATGGCGGCTGCCGCGGCGATCAAAGAGCTCAACGATTGGGGCGGCCAGCCGCTGCCCATCAACGCCAGCGCCTGGTGGGACGGCATGCTCGTCGTGCGCTTGTCCGGCGCGAAGGCCGCCGTGCAGTCGGCAGTACAAAGGCTCGGCGGCGAAGTCATCGACCCAGCGCTGGCCGCCGGCTTCTGGACCGGCTTGCGCGACCACAGCGACGAATATTTTGTCGGCGCGCGCAAGGCCGTCGAGGCGGGCGCCAGCCTGTGGCGGCTGTCGCTGCCGTCGGTGGCCGGGCCGCTGAAACTGTCCGGCGAGCAACTCATCGAATGGGGCGGCGCGCAGCGCTGGCTGTGTACCAGCACACCCGCTGCGCAGGTGCGCGACGCGGCGGCTTTTGAAGGCGGGCACGCGACGCTGTTCCGCGGCGGCGACAAAAGCGTTGGCGTCTTCGCGCCGCTGTCAGCACCGCTGGCACGCATCCACCGCGAGTTGAAAAAGTCCTTCGACCCCGACGGCGTCTTCAACCGCGGCCGGTTGTACGCCGACCTGTGATGGACGCGGCGTCGCTCCAGTCCAGCGCCGGCGCGGGCATCGTCGAGTCGATGCGCGACTACTACGCTCGCCGCGCGGCGGTTTACGAGCGCGTCTATTTCAAACCCGAGCGCCAGGCCGATCTGCGCGCGATGGAAAAATGGCTAACGCCACAATTCAGCGGCTGCCGGGTGCTCGAGATCGCCTGCGGCACGGGCTGGTGGACGCCGCATGGCGCGCGTGACTGCGCGAGCTGGCTGGCCACCGACCTCAACCCTGAGACGATGGCGCTGGCGCAGCGCAAGCCGCTGCCGGCGGGCAAGGTTCGCTTTGCCACCGTCGACGCTTACACGTTGGCCGAGTTGGGCGGGTCCGGCTTTGATGCCGCGTCATCAGGCGGCGCAGCGTCATTCGATGCTGCTGCATCAGGCGGCGCAGCGTCATTCGACGCTGCGTTTGCCGGCTGCTGGTGGAGTCACGTCCCGCTGGCGCGCCTGCCCGGCTGGCTGGACTTGCTGCACTCGAAGCTCGCGCCCGGCGCGCGGGTGGTCTTCCTCGACAACTCGTTCGTGCAGACCAGCAGCACGCCGCTGAGCCGGCAGGACGCCCATGGCAACACCTACCAGCAGCGCAGCCTCGACGATGGCTCGAGCCACGAGGTGCTGAAGAACTTCCCCACGGCCGACCAGGCCATCGCGATGCTCGGCCCAGGCGCCCGCGACGCGCAGTGGACCCTGTACGAACACTATTGGGTGCTCAGCTACACCCTGGCCTGATGCAAACCAATCTAGCCCCCGAGTTCAAAGGCACCCGCGACGGCGAGGCGGCTGAAAGCATCCTGCGCAAATGTGTGCATTGCGGTTTTTGCAACGCCACCTGCCCGACCTACCAGCTGCTTGGCGACGAGCTAGACGGCCCGCGTGGGCGCATCTACCTGATCAAGCAGATGCTCGAAGGGGCGCCGGTCACAGCCAAGACCCAGGGCCACCTCGACCGCTGCCTGACCTGCCGCAATTGCGAGACCACCTGCCCCAGCGGCGTGCAGTACGGCAACCTGGTCGAGATCGGCCGGCGCATCGCCGATACCAAGATCGAGCGCCCGAAGCCAGCGCGTGCCTTGCGCTGGCCGCTCAAGGAAGGCCAGACCTCGCCGCTGTTTGCGCCGGCGATGAAACTCGGCCAGCTCGCACGCCCGCTGCTGCCCGCGGCGCTGCAGAACAAGGTGCCGGCCACCTCTGGCCCGCGCGCGCACCAATGGCCGACGCGCACCCACAAACGCAAGGTGCTGATGCTGATGGGCTGCGTGCAGCCGGCGATGATGCCCAATATCAACAGCGCCACCGCGCGTGTACTCGACGCCGCCGGCATCCAGACCCTGGTCGCCGACGGCGCCGGCTGCTGTGGGGCGATCCGCTCGCACCTGAGCGACCACGCAGGTGGCCTGGCTGACATGCGCCGCAATATCGACGCCTGGTGGCCGCTCGTCGAAGGGCTGACATCGCAGGGCCGCGTCGAGGCCATCGTGATGAATGCGTCGGGCTGCGGCGTCACCGTCAAGGAATATGGCCACGCGCTGGCGCATGACCCCGCATACGCACACAAGGCGCGGCGCATTGGCGAGCTCACCCGCGACCTCAGTGAGCTGCTGCCCGGCCTGGTGAGTGCGCTCAAACCCAAACTGCGCAAATCAGCGGTGCCGGACAAACCGCGGCTGGCCTTTCACCCACCCTGCACCTTGCAGCATGGCCAGCAACGGCGTGGTGGTGTCGAGTCGGGAATGAGCGATCTCGGCTTTGACGTGCAGGTCGCCGCCGTCGAGAGCCATCTCTGCTGCGGCTCGGCCGGCACCTACAGCGTCTTGCAGCCCGCGCTGGCCTACCAGTTGCGCGACCGCAAGCTGGAGAACCTGAAAACCCTGGCGCCGCAGACGATCATCTCGGCCAACATCGGCTGCATCCAGCATCTGCAAACCGGCACGACAACGCCCGTGCGGCATTGGGTCGAGGTGCTCGACGACGCGCTGGCTTGACCGCAATGGGGCGTTGCCGTTAAGGGTAATCGTAGATTCCGCTTGGGACGCTTGGGGCTGTCGCGCGAGCCGGGGGTGTCGGGCAGGCGATTCCGCTCATGTCCCCCGAGTCGAGCTGCGCTCGACTCTCCTCCTTTACTTCGCTGCATCGCCCACCCAACACCCCCGGCAGGCACCGTCCGCTGTGTTCGACCCGCAAGACCGCTCTTCTCCGGCCCGAGCACAAACCAGAGTGATCGATCAGGGCGGTGGGGTGCGCTGCGCAGCGAACTAAAGGAGGAGAGGCGAGCGCAGCTCGACTCGGGGGACCGAAGCCGCGCGTGTGGAGCCGAAAGGCTCCTCACGGCTGCTGAGGGACTTGCCGCCTACGAGCGGCAAGGCATGAGCGGAACACAGCGGCCCGTCCCAGTGCTTGCGCACGAACTTTCCCGGACGGATTTGTTTCTTGTGAGTACGCCGGCTCAAGCCGCTGAAGCCGCCCGCGGCCGCAGCGCCCAGACCACACCAGCGATGAGCAGGCCGATGCCGAGCAGCGTGGCGGGCCCGGGCATGCGGCCGCGCAGCACAAAAGCGTAGGCCAGCGCGGCGATGGTCTCGAAGACGATGAGCTGGCCGACCAGCGCCGTCGGCAGGCGCTGGCTGGCCTCGTTCCAGCACAGCGTGCCGAGCCATGAGGCGAGCAGGCCGATCACCAGCATCAAGACGATGAAACGTTCTGGGGTCGGCCCGAAGGGCATCTCGAAGCGCTGCGCCGTGCTGTCGTTCCAGAGCCAGAAAAGCCCATAGCCGAGCGCCGCCAGCGGCAGCGTCGCGACGCCCTGCGCAGTCGCCCAGCCGCGCGGGCTGCGGTCGGCATGCGCGCGCAGCCAGTCGGCATTGCGGATCGGGTACCAGGTCCAGCAGACCACTGCGCCGACGGCGAGCAGCGCGCCCCAGGCATAACTTTCCAAATCAGTGGTCGTTGCGCTGCGCAGATGGTCGATCTCGTTGTGGTTCACCGCCGCGATGCCGGCGCCGATGAGCAACAGCGACGGCAGCAGGCGCTGCCAGGGCAGGCGGCTGGCTGCGGGCCCCGCGCGCAAGTTGGAGCACACCGCGATGACAACCGGCAGGGTGCCGATGATCATTGTCGGCAACGGCCCGCCGGCACGCTGGATCGCAGCGGCCAGGAACAGGTAGTAGATGAGGTTGCCGACCAGGCTGAGCTTGAAAGCCTCGATCCAATCGGCACGCGTGAGCGCGCGCAGCGACCTGCGGTCGAAAAACGCCAGCGGCAGCGCGATCAGGCCAAAGGCGAAATAGCGCGCAAACGACAGCAGCGCCGCCGGGTAGTCGGCAAGCATCAGCGGCGCGACGAACACCAGACCCCACAACAGGCCGGCGCCGAGAGCGAAGAGCGTGCCGACGATCAGCGCCGGCCCCTGGGCGGCGGCGCCGCGCGCGGCATCGCCACGTTGTTCGTGCCCATGCGCGTGCGGATAAACGGGCGGCCGACGGCGGCTGCTGTCGGCCGCGCGGCCGGCATCAGATCCTGAAGTCGGCCAGCGTCTTGCCCGCCGCCAGCGCGTCACGCACCCACTGCGGGCGCTTGCCCATGCCGACCCAGCCCTGGCCGGCTTCGTTGCGGTACTTCAGCGGCGCCGACGATTTGCTCGCCTTGACCTGGGCCTTGCCGCGGCGGCGGCGTTTGAGCTTGACCACGCCCGGCGCTGGCGAGCTGGTGCCCGGCATGGACGCTGCGCGGGGCGCGCCCGCGGCGGCAAAACCGAGATCAGCTGCGGTCAGCCCATAGGCCTTGATCGCGACCTGGATGCGGCTGATGACACCGCTGAGTTCTTGTTGGCGCATCTTCTCGGCCTGCTGCTGCAAACCGTCGATCTGCTTGATAAGTTGTTCGTAAGTCTTCGGCATCTATTCGTCCTGGCGGCGACGGCATTCTCTGCGCATCGCTGCTAATGCACCGGATCTGCTGCCCGGCTTCGGTGTTGCATGCCCCCTGGTTCTGGCGGGTGAGA
The DNA here is from genome assembly GCA_031431555.1 of Rubrivivax sp. Lineage (GTDB taxonomy): Bacteria > Pseudomonadota > Gammaproteobacteria > Burkholderiales > Burkholderiaceae_C > Rubrivivax. The sequence continues at coordinate 9,361 of JANPDN010000164.1, read as the reverse complement.
ACTTAACACGCGGCGTAACTCGCCGGCCAAGGTGTCAACTAACGTGTCGACTAACTCGTCGACTAACTTGTCAACCCACTCGCCGCGCTTCTAGCCGATCTACGCGCCGCATGTCATCATTTGCGCCACCATGATCCAACTCCACTATTACCCCAGCAACGCGAGCATGACGCCGCACATCGTGCTGCGCGAACTCGGCCTGCCGTTCGAACTGCTGCATGTCGACCGCGCCAACGGTGCGCACAAGTCCGCGGCCTATCTCAAGCTCAACCCGAACGGGCTGATCCCGGTGCTCGTCGACGGCAGCCTCGTGCTCTACGAAACCGCAGCGATCGTGCTGCACCTGGTCGACAGCCAACCGGCCGCCGCGCTTGCACCGCCGCTGGGCAGCACCGATCGCGCCACGTTTTACAAGTGGCTGTTCTGGCTGTCGGGCAGCGTGCAGGCAATGATGCCGCACTACTTCTACAGCGACCGCATGGTGGCACCCGGCAACGCCGCGGGTGCGCTCGAAGTCAAGGCGCAGGCTGAAAGCAAACTGGCCGCTTACTTCGACCAGATCGACACCCAACTCGCTTCACATGGCGGCCCGTGGCTGGTGGGCCGCCAGTACAGCGCGCTGGACCCCTACGCCTTCATGCTCTGCCGCTGGAGCCGCGGCATGCAGCGCCCGGCACGCACACTGCCGCATATCGGCCCTTACCTGCAACGTGTGCTCGAGCGGCCCGCCGTGCAGGCCGCGCTGGCCGCCGAGGGCTTGAGCGCGCCCTGGGTATGAGCGCCTGAGGGCGCAGGTCAGAGGCTGCCGCTGCGCAGCCGCTCCAGCCGCAATGCAATCGCCTGCTGGAGTTCGCTGGCCTGCTGCTCGAGCCGGCGTGCCTCAACCGGATCGGCGCACGCCTTGGCCGCTGCACGCAGCGCAGCGGCCTGGTTCATTTGCTCGACTTCGGCCGGCACGACACCGGCGTCCTTGAGCACCTTCATCGGCATGCGCAACTCGGCCGGCGTCTCGTCATAACCATCGCCAAAATCAAGCGGCTTGCCAAAACTCGGCGCAGTTTTCAGCTCGCCGCTGGACTCGCTTTCGCGCAGCTTGCGGCCGATTTCATCTTCGAGCAATTGCAGGCGCTGCGCCCGTCTGTCCTCGGCGTTCACGCGACCTGCCTGCTCACGCCCGCGCCGCGCCACCGGCGCCGAGCTGCTCGATCCAGTGCCGCGTCAGTGGCGTCACCGGCTTGGCCAGCGTGCGCTCGTTGAGCAGCGCGCGGCCCAGGCCGCGGCGGCTGCCACGCGCTGCGGCGCAGAGCAGGGTCTGGTCGATCAGGTCACGCTGCGCGTGGCTGCCGCCGAAACGCTGGGCCAGCGCGCGCACCGGGTACAGCGTCTCGACGGCACCGTCGGCGTCACCACGCGCCAGAGACAGCAGACCGCGCATCAACGGCAGGCCGACTTCGCGCGCCATCTGGTGGTTTGCTCGCCGTGCGTCGTCGGCCGACATCGCCCGTTCGGCGCAGCGTGCGACCCAGGTTTCGGCGCGTGCCACATCGCCGCCGCCAAGCATCGCCAACAGCGCGTGCACGTCGTTGAAAGCGTAATAACCGGCCTGCGCATCATCGAGCGGCCAGTCTTCGACGAGCGCGTGGCACAGCGCCTGCACGTCTTCGCCGAGCAGATGCAGGCGCCACAGGATCGCCGCGGCATCGAGGCGTTGCAGGTTGATTTCCAACACCGCGCCGCTGAGGTATTTGTCGATCAGGCGCAGCACGCCGGCGACGTCCAGACCTTCGAGCCTGAACAGCGTCTTGTGCCACCACAGATGCGTCGCAAAACCATTGCCCTCGGCCCAGGCACCCTGGTGCTGGCGCAACCAGGCACTGCCCTCTTCAAAGCGGCCCTGCATCTCCATCACATGCGCCACCGCATGGATCGCCCAGGGCGCGCGTGGATCGGCCTGCAAGGCACGCCGGCCGGCGTCCTCGGCCTGCGGGTAGAGGTTGTTTTCTTCGAGGCCAAAAGCGTAGAGCGCGAGCACATGCGCATACAGCGGGTCGGCTTCGTCCCACTCGGGCAGCGCCCGCGCCGGCCGCAGGCGCAGGCCTTGCGCATCACCACGAAAAAAGTCCCAGGTCTGCGCCGATTGCAGCGCGAGCGCATCGCGTGGGTGCTCGAGCAGCAGCTCGTCCCAGGTACGGCAGGCGGCCGACCAACGGCCTTCGAGGAGCTGCTGCACGGCTTCGAGATGCGCCCTTTCGCGGCGTGTGCAACTCTTGGCCAAGGCTTGCGCTGCACGCAGGTGGCCGGCGGCTTCTTCGACCATCGACGGCTCGGTCAGGCCCAACAAGAAGCCGGCCTTCATGACATGCGGCATCGCCCAGCCGGGGTCGGCAGCGATGGCGACGTCGAGGTCGGCCGTGGGCACGTCGTAGAAAGACATCATCCGCCACAGCGCGCTTTCGGCGGCATCACGCGCCGCCACCGACGCCGTGCCGGTGGGGTTGCCGCGGATGTCTGCGCCGGTCATGGCGACACTGTAGCGCGGGCGGGCAGCGACTTGCCATGCTGTGGCGCCGGCCACAAGCCGCCGGGACGCCAGAGCATCGTGCCAAGCAAGGCCAGCGCGATCAGCAGCGGGCGCAACATGCCCGCGTCGATACGGCCGTCGGTCATCGCTTGCAAGGGGCCGACGACGTAGCGCAGCACTTCGGGCAACGCGGTCAGCAGCACTGCGCCGAGGATCACGCCGCGCAGGTGGCCGATGCCACCAAAGACGACCATCGCCACGATCAGCACCGACTCCTGCAGGCCAAAAGCCTCGGGCGATACAAAACCTTGGAAGGCCGCAAACAGCGTGCCGGCGACACCACCAAAGGCGGCGCCAATCGCAAACGCCAGCAGCTTCAGGTTGCGCGTGGGGATGCCCATCGCTTCGGCGGCCACCTCGTCGTCGCGGATGGCCATCCAGGCGCGGCCGAGCCGCGAGCCATGCAGGCGATGACTGATGATCACCGTGAGCAGCATCAGCGCAAAAAACAGGTAGTAGTACAGCGTCACCGACGCGAGCTCGAAGCCGCCGACGACCAAGGGCTGGCCCAGATTCAGGCCGAACAGGCGGATCGAATCGAGCTGGCCAAGGCCCTTGGCCCCGTTGGTGATATTGACTGGATGGCCCAGGTTGTTGATGAGGATGCGCACGATCTCGCCAAAGCCCAGGGTCACGATCGCCAGATAGTCACCCCTCAGCTTCAGCGTCGGCAAGCCGAGCAAGGCGCCGAGCGCCGCAGCGAGCACGGCCGCAAGGCCGAGCGTCAACCACCAAGGCGCATGCAGACCGGCCGGGAAGGTGGTGGCTACCCAAACGAACTGCTCGGCAAGGTGCGGCGACGTCAGCAGCGCAAAGAGGTAGGCGCCGACAGCATAAAAGGCGACATAACCCAGATCCAGCAGGCCGGCATAACCGACCACGATATTGATGCCCAGCGCCAGCATCACGTAGAGCAAGCAGGTGTCGGCAATCCTGACCCAGTGGGTGCCCAGGGGCTGCAACACCAGCGGCAGCAGCAGCAACAAGACCACGACCAGCGCGGTGCCGCGCCCGCCGCGCTGCAGCGTGGCCGCCATCAAACCGGCGGCTGCGGCCAGGCGCGTGGCGTGCCGCGCATGCGCTCCCAGGCCCGCGAGAGACGCAGCACGCCGATATCGTCGAAGCGGTGGCCGATGATCTGCAGGCCGATCGGCAGCCCGCTGCGGGTGTGGCCGCAGTCGACACTCGCGGCGGGCTGCTCGCTCATGTTGTAGGGCAGCGTGAAAGCGATGTGCTCAAACGGGCGCTCGGGGTCGTTCAGCGGGCTGGCCCATTCGGCCGCGTAGCTGGGCACCGGGCTCACCGGCGACAGCACAAAGCGGTAAGGCTGGAATGCCGCCACCGCGGCGTCGCGCAACACCGCGATCTGGCTGTAGCCGTGGAAGACCTCGGCGGCAGTCAATCGCGCGCCGCGCTCGACCCACTGCCGGATATACGGCAGCACCAGGGCCTGCCGTTCAGGTGGAAGGTTGGCGATGTCGAGCCAGGAACGCATGCGCCAGAAGTTGTCCAGGCCCTCGACCATCGCGCGGGTGCAAAACGGCGCCAGCGGCTCGACGACTGCGCCGGCCTGCTCGTAGGCACGCGCCGCGGCCTGCACCGCAGCGGCGGTTTCGGGCTCGACCGCCATGCCCCAGCCGGCGTCCATGTGCAGGCCAATCCTTAAACCACGCAGGTCAATGTCGAGCTCGGTCCAGGCGATCGCCTGCGGCGGCAGGCTCATCGCATCGCGCCAGTCAGGTTTGCTCAGCTCGGCCATCATCAGCGCTGCATCGGTGACGCTGCGCGTCATCGGCCCGGCGACACGCCCGGCATAGGGCGGCTTGATCGGCACCCGGCCCAGGCTCGGCTTCAACCCGAACACACCACACCAGCCGGCGGGCAGGCGGATCGAGCCGCCGATATCGGTGCCCAGGTGCAGCGGGCCGTATCCGGCCGCCGCTGCCGCCCCGGCGCCAGCGCTGCTGCCGCCGGGGTTTTTGCTCAGGTCCCAGGGGTTGCGGGTGAGCGGGTGAAAGCTCGACAGCCCCGACGACAACATGCCGTAGTCGGGCATCGTGGTCTTGCCCAGGATCACGCAGCCGGCTTCGCGCAGCCGCGCCGAAGGTGGTGCATCTTCGGTCGCCGAAACGAGCTCGGTGGCGGCGCTGCCGGCCGGCACCGGCACGCCCTTGGTGGCGGTGTTTTCCTTGATCGTCACCGGCACGCCATCGATCGCGCTCAGCGGCGCGCCGCGCTGCCAGCGAGCTTCGGATTCGCGTGCGCTGGCGAGTGCCGCATCCGGGTCGAATGCGTAGGTCGCATGCAGGTGCGGCTCCCAGCGCGCGATGTGGTCGACCACCGCTTGCGCCACTTCGAGCGGCGACAGGCTGCGCAAACGAAAAGCGGCCGACAACTCGGCCGCGCTCAGCTCGTGCAGGCCGCTCATGTTTTGGCGTCGAGATAACGTTTGAGGTTCGCCGCGGCCTTCGTCCGCACCTTGTTGCGCAACATCGGGCTCCAGCCGAGCAGCAGACCGGGCAGGCCGAGCGCCTGGCGTGACCAGGCCCAGAAATCGAAGCGGTCGCGGTGGCGCTGGATGAGGCCGTTGGGGGCGAACTCGAACTCGGCGTCGATCTTGTTCAAAACCTTGCGGCCGGTCGCCGAAAAGAGGTAGTGCGCCTCCCAATGTGCGCTGCGCTCGGTGATCGCGCTGGTGTCCAGGCGCCAGGCGGCCATCGCGTCGGGGCGCGACTTGGTGGCATCGCACAACATGCGCCACATGCCGCCGATCTCACGAGCGCCATGCAGTGTGAAGGCCTCGTCGGCAAAGCTGGCGTCGGGTGCGTAGCAGGCCTGCATCGCCCGGCCGTCGAGTTTTGCAAAGGCGGCGTAAAAACGCTCGATCGTGGCGCGGCTCATCAGGAAACCTCCGTGCCATGCACTGCGGTCAATTCGCCCTTCGGGCGGCCGGGCGGGCTCATCGCGTGCGTGCCGGCCTGGTCACACCGGCGCCGGCGGCGCCCAGCTCACCGCCGCGAGGTCGTTGACAAAGATCGGCGAGCTGTTCCACAGGCCGCGCAGGCCCTTGCGGAAGACTGCCACCTGCGCCGGGTTCCACACCCAGGCGTTGACGGCGTCTTCGGCGAGTTGGCGCTGGATGTCGCGCCACAGGCGGATCTTTTCCTTGGCGTCCGTCGTCGCCGCCAGTGTCGCCACGAGGCCGCGGAATTTGCTGCTGTCGTAACCGAAGTAGTAGTCGGGGTTGGCATACGCGGTGGCGTAGTCCAGCGGCTCGGCATGGTTGATGATGGTGATGTCAAAGTTGCCCTTGAACGGGCCGCTCAACCACTGCGCCCATTCGACATTTTCGATCTTCGCGACGATGCCCACCTTGGCCAGTTGCGCCGCGATGATCTCGCCGCCCTTGCGCGCGTACTGCGGCGGCGGCAGGGTCAGCGTCAGGTTCAGCGGCGTCGTCACGCCGGCTTCCTTGAGCAGCGCCTTGGCTTTTTCGATGTCGTGCGCGTACTGGCCAGTGAGGTCGAGATAACCCAGGTCGGTAGGCGCAAAGTGGCTGCCGATCGGCCGCCCCAGGCCTTCTTGCGCACCATCGATGAAGGCCTTGCGGTCGATCGCATGCGCGATGGCGCGGCGCACGCGCACATCCGACAGCGGCTTGCGTTTGTTGTTGATCGCAACCAGCCCCTTGCCCGCGGTGGTGCCGACTTCGACCGTGAAACGTTTGTCGCCCTGGAACTGTTTCATCGCCTGCAGCGCGCCAAATCGTGGCATACCGTCAATGTCACCGGCGAGCAACGCAGCGACCTGCGCCGCGGGGTCGTTGATGAAGCGGAAGGTGGCCTTCTTCAGCTTGACCTTGGCCGCATCGCGGTAGCCGTCCCATTTGACCAGCGTCACCGCACTGCCCTTGTTCCAGCTCTCGAGCTTGAACGGCCCGGTGCCAACCGGCTTGCTGGCGGCGTTGGCCGCCGTGCTCGGGTGCAGGATCACGGCGGTGTTTTCACCGAGGCGGAAGGGCAAGGCGGCGTCGGCATTGTTCAGCGTCAGGATGACGGTCGTCGGGTCGTACGCAGTGACGCTGGAGATATTGTCGAAAACCGCCTTCTTGGCCTTGTTGGTGGAGCCTTCGGCCTTGGCGCGGTCGAAGCTGAATTTGACCGCCGCAGCATCGCAGTCGGCAGCGTCGGAAAACTTCAGACCCCTGCGCAGCTTGAAGGTGTAGCTCTTGCCATCCGGCGAATGGGACCAGGTCTCGGCAAGCAGCGGCGTCACCGCGCCGTCCATCGCAATGCGCGTCAGGCCTTCGAAGATATTCAGGTGCACGATCTCGCCGATGGCCGCCGAAGCAGCGGTCGTCGGGTCAAGCCCGGTCGGCGGCTCGAGCACCATGCCGATGACCACGCTGTCCTTGCGGTTCTGCGCCAGCGCGCTGGGCAGGGCGGCGGCCAGCGGCAGGCCGGCGAGCAAGGCGTTGACGCTGCGGCGCGAAGTGGTGTGCATCTTTCGGGTCTCCAACAAAAAATAGGAACAACAAGAAGCGGCAGCGGCCATTCTGCGACAAGCACGATCAAGCCGTCACGCGGAGTTTCATCCCCGGCACCGCCGCCAGCAGGCGCTGCGTGTACGGGTGCTGCGGCCGCGCGAAAATCTCGCCCGGTGCACCCTGCTCGACGATGCGTCCGGCCTGCAACACGATGAGCTGGTCGCAGACGAGGTCGATCACGCTCAGGTCGTGGCTGATGAATAGATAGGTCACGCCAAACTGCTCGGCCAGGTCCTGCATCAGGTTCAGCACCTGGGCCTGCACCGAGACATCGAGCGCGCTCACCGGCTCGTCGGCGACGATGAGTTTCGGCCGCGTGATCAGGGCGCGGGCGATGGCGATGCGCTGGCGCTGGCCGCCCGAAAACTCATGCGGATACTTGCCGGCGTCGGCGGCGCGCAAGCCGACCGCGTCGAGCACTTCGGCGGCGCGCTCGAGCTGCTCGGCGCGGCCGGCGCCTTGCAGCACCGCCAGCGGCTCGGCAACGGTCTGCAAAACGGTGCGGCGCGGGTCGAGCGAGCCATACGGGTCTTGAAAAACCATCTGCACCTGGGCGCGCGCGCGGCGCAGCGCGGCGGCGTCGAGCCGGTGCAGGTCAACACCGTCGAGCAGCACCCGGCCGGCGCTCGGGGCCTCAAGCGCCATCACCAGCCGCGCCAGGGTGCTCTTGCCCGAGCCCGATTCGCCGACCACGCCGAGGCTGAAACCTGCGTGTACGTTGAAGTGGATATCGTGCAGCGCGTGGACCTCGGGCGCCGCCGCGAACAGGTGTTCACGCGGCAGGTGGTAGGTTTTGCTGACGCCGTCGACGGCGAGCAGTGGCGGCGCCGAAGGGTTGGCGGCAGGGTCAGCGTTGCTCATGCCAAATCGGTCCGGTTTCTGCCGCACGCAGGCAGCGCGCGAGATGGCCCACAGCGACGCTGACATCCGGCGGCTGGGCGCTGCGGCAGGCGTCGATGACGATCGGGCAGCGCTCGGCAAAAGCGCAGCCGGCGGGCATGTCCATCAGTTCGGGCACCAGGCCGGGAATCGTCGGCAGGCGGATCCGCGGGCGGCGCGCTGAGCCTTCGGGCGGCGTGCCATCACGCAGCCGATCGCGCAGCGCATCACCCAGCCCATCACGCGACCCATCACGCAACCCGATCCGCGGCCGCGCCGCATAGAGCCCGCGGGTGTAGGGGTGCGCCAGGCGCTCGAATACCGCCGCGGTCGGCCCGGCCTCGACGACCGTGCCGGCGTACATCACGAGCAGGCGCTGCACCCGCTCGGCCATCAGCGCGAGGTCGTGGCTGACGAGCAGCAGGCCCATGCCGGATTCGGCCACGAGCTGCTGGATGAGGTCGAGCACTTCGCGCTGCACCGTGACGTCGAGCGCTGTCGTCGGCTCGTCGGCGATGAGCAGGTCGGGCCCGCAGGCCAGCGCGATCGCGATCACGACCCGCTGGCGCTGGCCACCAGAGAGCTGGTGCGGATAAGCGTCCAGCCGCTGCGCCGCCTGCGGCAACTGAACGCGCTCCAGCAGGCGCAGCGCCTCGGCACGCGCAGCAGCATGGCCAACGCCCTGGTGCAGCCGCAGCGATTCTGCGATCTGCCGGCCGACAGTGTGCAGCGGGTTGAGCGCCGTCATCGGCTCTTGAAACACCATGCCCAGGCGCCGGCCGCGCAGAGCGCACCACTGCGCCTCGGTCAGCGTCGTCAGCTCTTCGCCGCCGAGCTTGATCGAGCCGCTGACCTGCGCGCCTTCAGGCAGCAGGCCCATCAGCGCCAGCGCGGTGATCGATTTGCCGCAGCCCGATTCACCGATCAGCCCGACCGACTCTCCGCGCGCGACGGCAAACGAGATGCCACGCAGCGCGTCCGCCCGGCCGCGCTGCGTTTGCAGCGTGACGCGCAGGTCGGTGACTTCGAGCAATCGCGCGGGCGGGCCGGCGCGGGCCGGGGTCGAATTCACGGCGCGGCGATCACCACCGCCGGCGCCTCGTCACGCCGATGGGCCGGGATGCCCGGCGTGGCCTCGGTGGTCGCGGCGGCGAGCAAGTCGAGGTAGGCGCCGGCGATGCGCCGCGCGTGGCCCAAGCCGAGTTGTTGCATCAGCGCTTCGGCGATGGCCACGCCGTCGGCGTCGGACTGGTGCTGTTCCAGCACGACCTCCAGCTCCATGAAGTCACCCAGCCCGGCGACACGGTCGAGGTGGATGCGGGTCGGGCCGACCAGCAGCAGCCAGCGCGTTTTTT
>JANPDN010000163.1:0-15075 GCA_031431555.1 Rubrivivax sp. | reverse complement strand
ACCTACTCCCCGGCGGCCAACTACTTCGGCGCCGACAGCTTCAGCTACGCGGTGGCTGACGGCGCGCTCGGCCCGTTCAACAGCCCGCCGGTGCCGGTGAGCATCACCGTCACGCCGGTCAACGACGCGCCGGTGGCACGTGCCGATACGGCCGTGGTCGTCGAAGACGGCAGCGTCGGGTTCGACGTGCGCGCCAACGACAGCGATGTTGAAGGTGCGGTCCTGGGCACCTTGATCGACGCCGGTCCCCTCAACGGCACGCTGGTGAAAAACGCCGACGGCAGCTTCACCTACACGCCCAACGCCAACTTCAATGGCAGCGACCGCATCGTGTACCGCGCCACCGATGGTGGTGACGGCGCTGGGGCGACCAGCGCTGCCGCCGAGGTGCTCATCACGGTGACTCCGGTCAACGACGCGCCGAGCGCAGCCGACGCGGTGGTCACGCTGGCCGAGGATTCGGCCCGGGTGCTGCTCGCCGCGGACTTCGGTTTTGCCGATGCGGCCGACGCGCCTGCCAATGCGATGCTCGAGCTGCTCATCACGCGGCTGCCGACACAAGGGCGTTTGCAGCTCGCGGGTGTCGACATCAATGCGCCGCGCGCGGTGAGTGCCGCCGACATCAACGCCGGCCGGCTGCGCTTTGTGCCCGCGGCCGATGCCAATAGCGCGGCCTACGCCAGCCTGGCGTTCCGTGTCCGCGACAACGGTGGCGTCGCCGCGGGCGGTGCCGACACCTCGGTGCTCGAGTCGACCCTGGTCTTCAACGTGCTGCCGGTCAACGACGCGCCGCAGATCCGGCCGCTCGACGATGTCAGCGTCGGTGAAGGCGATATCGTCACGCTGACGATGGCCGTCACCGATATCGATTCCGACCCGCCATTTGCCTTTGCCATCGAGCAAGGCCCCGCGGGCGCGACGATCGACGCCAACGGCCGCCTGAGCTGGCGCGCCACCGATGGCGACCGCGACTACAGCTTTGCGATCCGCGCTACCGACAGCGCCGGCGCGTCTGACCTCACACGTTTCACGGTGCGGGTCACGAACGTCGGGCCGACGGTGCTCATCAGCGGCGCGCTGACCACCCGTGTCGGCGACCGCTACGAAGTCGCGCTGGCGCATGCCGATGCCGGCGGCGACCCCGTGTTGTCGTGGTTCATCGACTGGGGCGATGGCAGCACCGACCCGCTGGTGCCCGGCGTGACTCGCGCCACGCACATCTATTCGCGGCCGGCCGACCAGCTGGCGATCCGCGTCACGGTCGTCGACCAGGACGGCAACTGGCGCATCTTTGCGCCGTACACGCTGACCGTGAACGCGGCGACCAACCGCGGCGTGATCTCCAAGCTGATCCCGGCCGTCGCCGAGCTGCCGGCAGCGCCGCCGGTCAGCGTGCCGGCGCCCGGCGGGTTGGGCTTCGCCATCGATTTGTCGGTGGTGCAGGTCGGCCAGACAGCGCACCTGTTCTCGCAGGCGATCGCGCTGGCGACGGTCGAAAGCCTGCCGACGACGATCGCCTTGCCGCCCGGCCCGATCACCGCCGAGGCGATGGCCGCGCTGATCGAAAGCGCCCCCACGGCCGCCGGCCAGCCGGCGGCGCTGCATGTCCGCTCGGCGGTGGCCACCGGCGGCGGCCTGCGCATCCGCTTCAGCCAGAGCCTGGATATCGACCGTCTCGTTCGCGGCACGCCGGCCGGTGAGCCGCTGCGGCCGGTGGATGTGTTTGTGCTGCGCAATGGCGCCCCGGTGCGCGGCCAGATCGTCATCGACCCCGACGGCGGCGGTTTTGTCTTTGTGCCCGAAGGCGGCCTGCTGCTCGACGGTGACTATTCGCTGGTGCTGCACACCGCCAACGGCAGTTTTGCAACGCCCGCTGGCCAGGTGCTGGACGGTGACCACGACGGCCGCCCGGGTGGCGACTTCAAGGCGCGCTTCAATGTGCAGCGGCCGCAGGTCGTTGGCAGTGCGATCGGCGCGCCGTCATCCGGCGACACCGGGCTTCCCTGGGGTGACGCCGATGCGGCTGCAGCGACCGCTGCAGCCGACGCTAGCTGGTCGGTGCTCGGTGGCCTCGGTGGTGCGGCGACGCTAATGACGAGCTTTGGCCCCTGGGGTGCGCCGGCACGGCGTCGGCGCGGTGCGTCCAATGCCCGCACCAGCCCGCACCCGCACCCGAACGATGATCGTGCAGCCGCGAGCGACGCGGCGGTGCCGGTCACCGTGCGCACGGAAGGTGTTGGCTTCGGCAACGATGTGCCCGGCCCGCAGGCCGCGGCGGCGCCAGGCTGGCTGGCCGGCTGGGTCGACCGCAGCGCGCAGGCGCCGGCTGTCAATCGGTGGAGCATCCGGCTTTGACCGGGCTCAACAGGCGCTTGCGGATGCGGCATCATTGCAGCCGCAGCAGTGCACCCAAAGAATCCGTGGAGGCCCGTCAGTGAAACAGACAAAGACAAGATCAAAGCTTCATCTGCATCAAGGTGCGGCGCGTTGGCAGCGGGCGGCGATTGCCACAGCGCTGGCCGCTTTGATTGCGCCTGCCGGGGCCGCGAGCCTGGGTGAAATCTACGACCTGGCGCGCGCTTCAGATGCCCAGTTCGCGGCGGCCAAGGCGGCCGTGGTGGCTGGGCGCGAGAAGATCGCCCAGGGCCGTGCCGGCCTGCTGCCCACGCTCACGCTGGCCGGCAATTGGCGCAAGGCGCACGACCGCTCCAACGACACCAACATCATTGGCAGCGGCTCGGGTGACGACCTGACCGTGGTGCGCAACTACGACTCCAACTCGATGTCGATGAATGTGACGCAGCCACTGCTTCGCCGCGTCAACGTCGAGAGTTATGCGCAGGCCGAACTGCAGGCGCTGCTGGCCGAGCAACAACTCAAAGTCGCCGAGCAAGAACTGCTGCTGCGTGTCTCACGGGGCTACTTTGAAGTCCTGCAGGCGCAGGATGCACTCGGCAGCGTGACCGCACAAAAGGGCGCTTTTGCGCAGCAGCTCGCGCAGGCGCGGCGCAGTTTTGAAGTCGGCCTGGCGCCGATCACCGATGTCAACGAGGCGCAATCGCGCCACGACCTCACGGTGGCGCAGGAGATCGCGGCGCGCAACGATCTCGAACTCAAGCGCCGGACGCTGGAAAAGTCGATCGACCAGGACCTGCCGCCGCTGGACTTGCTCGACGAACAGGCGGCGATCGACCTCCTCGGTGAAGGCCACCTCAAAGCCTTGGTCGAGCGCGCGCCAGAAGACTCGCTGCAGGTTGCGCTGGGCGTCACCGCCGAGCAGATCGCGCGCCGCGAGGTCAGCCGCCAAGACGCTGCGCACCTGCCGACGATCGACCTGGTGCTCAACTACAACGAAAACCGCAACGGCACCTTTGCCACCACCGGGCGGCCGTCAACGGTGCGCTCGAGCTCGATCGGCATCGACGTTTCTTTTGGTGTCTACCAAGGCGGCGTGGTGCTGTCGCGCACCCGCGAGGCACTGGCCAACCTCGAGCGTGCCCAGCAGGAACTGCTCAACGCCCGCCGCCAGGCGCGGCTCGATTCGCGCCAGGCTTATCTCGGCGTGCAGTCGGGCAGCGCGCTGCACATCGCGCTGCGCCAGGCTTTGAGCTCGAGCGAAACCCAAGTGCGCTCGACCCGGCGCGGTTTTGAAGTCGGCGTGCGCACGCGGGTTGATGTGCTCAACGCCGAGCAACAGCTTTACGCGACGAAGAAAGATCTCGCCGCGTCGCGCTACCAGACCCTGGTGGCGGGTTTGCAGCTCAAGGCGGCAGCCGGCGTGCTGACCGAATTTGACCTGCGCGGGCTCGACCGGCTGCTCAAGCCGCAGTAAACAAGTCACGCCGGCGCGTGTTTGTGCGGCACAACGCCGCGTTCGTGGGCTTCCCGGCAGCGTGGGGCGCAGGCTAAGGTCGGCGGCTGTGGATTGCCAAGATCGGGACTGATGGCTGCCGTGTCCGCGTCGTTTTCTGAAACCATCGCCGCCCAGGCTTGGCGCTCGCTTGGTCAGGCCGCTACCGCCGAACAGCTGTGTACCGCCTGGCTCGAGGTGCTGGTCAATGCGCTCGTGCACGGGCGTGCCGGGTTGGTGCTGCTGGGCCAGCCCGATGGCAGCTTTGCGCCGGTCGCCGCGCTGCCCGCCGAGCGTGACCTGAGCTACTTGTCTGAGATCGCGACCGAAGCGCTGCGCAGCCGCGAAGGTGTCGTGCGCACCGACGAGCTCGGCCATGCTCGGCTGGCGTATCCGCTGGAGCTGCGCGAGGCGCTTGCCGGCGCGGTGGTGCTCGACCTCGGCCCGGCCGACGCCGCGGCGCTGGAGCGCGCGCTGCGTCTGACCCATTGGGGCGCCGGGTGGCTGCTCGACCTGCTGCGCCAACGTGAATCGGGGCAGGCGCTGGTCAGCCTGCAGCAAGGCCGGTTTGTGCTCGACACCCTGCTTGCGCTGCAAAACGAGCGCACCGAAAGAGAGGCCGCGCTGGCATTGGTGAACCGCGTCGCGCGCGAGTTTGGTTGCCACCAGGTGCAGCTTGCAGTGTCACGCGGCAAGAAGACCCTGAAGACCTTGGCGCTGTCACATGCCGCCGTTTTTGACGAGCGCGCCAGCGCGGTCAACCTCGCCGCGCAGGCGATGCACGAGGCTTTTGACCAGCGCCAGCGCATCGTCTGGCCGGCCGCCGATGGCGGGCCGGGGTCGGCGACAGGCGCATCGCAGGCCACGTCGCAAGCGTCGTCGCAGGTGAGTGTTGCGCACCGGCGTTATGCCGACGCCTCGGGTGCGGCCGCGCTGCTCAGCGTGCCGTTGATCGGCGTCGACCGTGTCGCCGGGGTGCTGCTTCTCGAACGGGATCGTGCCTTCACCGCGGCTGAGGCCGACTATCTCGACACCCTCGCACTCGCGCTGGGTTCGTTGCTCGAATTGCAGCGCGAAGCCGGCCAAGGTGCCGTCGCGCGATCGCTGCGCACCGCCCGCCGCTGGCTGGGCTGGGCCACCGATGGCGGCCATCCGGCGATCAAGCTCGGGGTGGGGGCGGTGGCCCTGCTGCTGGTGCTGCTGGCAGTCATCCCGGCGCCATTTCGGATCTCGGCGCAGGCGCTGGTCGAAGGCTCGGTGCAGCGCTCGGTTGTCGCGCCTTTCGAGGGTTTTTTGCGCGACGCTCCCGCCCGCGCTGGCGATGTGGTCAAGGCCGGGCAGTTGCTTGCGCGCCTCGAGGACAAAGACCTGCTGCTCGAAAAAGTGCGCTGGGAATCGGAGCTGGAAGTCGCGCTGCGCAAGGAGCGCGACGCGATGGCCAAGGGCAACCGCGTCGACCAGCGCCTGGCCGCTGCGCAGGCCAACCAGGCCCGTGCGCAGCTCGACCTGGTGCTCGGGAAGATCGCGCGGGTGCTCGTCACCGCTCCCTTCGACGGCATCGTCGTCAAGGGCGATTTGTCGCAGCAGCTCGGCTCGCCGCTGGAACTGGGCAAGGTGCTGTACGAACTCGCGCCGCTGGATTCCTGGCGCGTGATCCTCAAAGTCGACGAACGGGATATCGGCTACGTTGAGGTCGGCGCCAGCGGTGAGCTCGTGCTGGCCAGCCTGCCGGGGCGGAACACCGCTTTCACGGTCAAGAAGCTCACCCCCGTGTCGGTGGCCGAAGAGGGCCACAACTATTTCCGCGTCGAGGCCGAACTGCAGCCTGGCGCACCGAGCCTGAGCCCGAATATGGAAGGAGTCGGCAAGATCGACGCCGGCCGCGCGAGCCTGCTCTGGGCCTGGTCGCGCCCGCTTGTCGACTGGGCGCGGCTGGCCTGGTGGAAGTTGATGCCCTGAGCCCTGCATGAGCACCCGGCCGCTGCTGTCGAACAACTGGTACCGCGTGCGCGAGATCAAGCCGCGCCTGCGTGGCCATGTCCAGATCCACCGGCATGAATACCGCGGCGAAGTCTGGTACATCTTCGAAGACCGCGTCGGCGGCCGCCACCACCGCTTCAATTTTGCGTCGTACCGGATCATCCATCTGATGGACGGCCGCCGCGACATGCGCGCGATCTGGGAACTGCTCACCGAGAAGGTCGACGACAGCACGCCGACCCAGGACGACGTCATCCGCCTGCTTGGCCAGCTGCATGCATCCGACCTCGTGCTCGCCGACGTGACACCCGATACCGCCGAGCTCTTCGAGCGGCGAAGCAAACACGAGCGCCGCAAATGGATGGGCCGGGTGGCGAACCCGGTCGCGCTGCGCATCCCGCTGTACGACCCCGACAAGCTGCTGTCGGCGCTGGCGCGATGGCTGCGTCCGCTCGACGGCTGGGCCGGCGTGATGGTCTGGCTGGCGGTGGTGTTGCCGGCGCTGATCCTGCTGCCGTCGCAGTGGAAATCGTTGACGCTGAATGTCAACGAACAGCTGCTCGGCACTGGCAATCTGCTGCTGCTTGCGGTGCTCTTCCCGCTGGTCAAGGTGCTGCACGAACTCGGCCACGGCCTGGTCTGCAAACTGCGTGGCGGCGAGGTCCACGAAACCGGCGTGATGCTGCTCGCCGGTTATCCGGTGCCCTTTGTCGACGTCTCCAATTCGTCGGCTTTTGTCAGCAAGTGGCAGCGCGCACTGGTTGGCGCCGCGGGCATGCTGACCGAGCTTTTTATCGCCGCGATCGCGTTCTATTTCTGGCTCGGGCTGGAGCCCGGGCTGACGCGGTCGATCGCCTACAACGTGGCCGTGCTGGCGAGTGTGACGACGCTGTTTTTCAACGCCAACCCGCTGCTGCGCTACGACGGTTATTACATCCTCGCCGACCTGATCGAGATCCCGAACCTGGGCACCCGCGCCAACCGCCATTGGCAGTATCTTGCCGAGGCTTTTGTCTTCCGCGTCAAAAACCCGGAGCGGCCGGCAGCCACCATCGGCGAGCGGCGCTGGTTTGTTTTTTATGCGCCGCTGTCGTATGTGTACCGCTTGTTTGTCTCGCTGAGCATCGCGATCTTTATCGCCGGAAAATTGTTTCTCTTTGGCGTCGCATTTGGCATCTGGACGGTGGCGCAGGGCGTCGTCTGGCCGATCTTCAAGGGCCTGCGCGCGCTGGCTACGGCGCCGCAATATGCCGACCGCGGCAAGCGCATCCGCAATGTGTTTGCGATCGGCAGCGTGCTGCTCGCGCTGCTGCTGTTTGTGCTGCCGCTGCCTTTCCACACCCACGCCGAAGGGGTGCTGTGGCTGCCCGAGCGCGCCATCCTGCGCGCCGAGACGGCGGGTTTTGTGCGCCAGGTGCTGGCCGCGCCGGGTGCCGCGGTGCAGGTAGGCGATGCGGTGGTCGAGAGTGTCGAACCCGGCCTGGCCGCGCGCATCCAGGCCCAGCATGCACGGGTTGAAGAGATCTCGGCGCAGGTCGATGCCGCCTGGCTGGTGTCGCAGTCGAAGGTGCAGCAGCTGCAGCAAGAGGCCGCGCGCGAGCAGGCCACGCTGGCGCGTCTGGAAGACGAAGTCCAGCACCTGACGCTACGCGCCGCGGCTGCCGGCACCTTGATGATGGACCGGCCGACTGACCTGCCCGGGCGCTTTGTGCGCAAGGGCGAGGTGCTCGGTTATCTGCGCACCGCCGACGCGCCGCTGGTGCGGGTGGTGGTCACGCAGGCCGATATCGACCCGGTTCGATTGGGCACACGCGGGGTCGAGGTGCGCCTGCCGCAGGGCCTGAGCGAGACCATCGTCGCCGAGATGCGGCGCGGCGTGCCGGCCGCGGCGCGCCAGTTGCCCAGCGCCGTGCTCGGCAGCTCTGGCGGCGGTGTGGTCGCCACCGACCCGCGCGACAACAAGGGCCTGACGACGCTGGAGTCGGTCTTCGAGTTCGAGCTCGAGCTGCCCGCGGAGCTGGTGCACCGCTACCTGGGCAGCCGTGTGCATGTGCGCTTCGAGCATGAGCCCGAGGCGGTCGGCCTGCGGGCAGTGCGCGCGCTTCGGCGGGCGTTTTTGTCGTTTTTCCAGGTCTGATGGTCTGACCGAAGCCGATGCCATCAATGCACCTGATACCGATGCCTAACGGTCATGTCTAGCAGCTTGCGACTCGCGCGCACGGCGTTCCCCGAGCGCGAAGACAAGTCGATCTCGGCGCCCGATCGTTTGGCGCTGGGCTTGGTCTCCAGGGTCAGGCGCTGGCTGGCGACACCCGCGGCGCGCGAGGTGGCGCGTTTCGCCGCGGCGCTCGAAACCCAAACACCGTCGCTGCGTGCGCTGGCCGACGACGCGCTGCGCGAACAACTGCGCCGCCATGCCGTCGCCGCGACACGCGGTCTCGATGAGGCAGCACTACGCCAAGTGCTGCTGCTCGTAGGCGAAGCGGCGCGGCGCACGCTGGGCATGCAGCCCTATCCGGCGCAGCTGGTCGGCGCGATGACCCTGCTGCGCGGCCGCCTGGCCGAAATGCAGACCGGCGAAGGCAAGACGCTGACGGCCGGGCTGGCGGCCTGCGTCGCGGCGGCGGCCGGCGTGCCGGTGCATGTGGTCACCGTCAACGACTACCTTGCCGGGCGTGATGCCGAGCATTTGCAGCCGCTGTATTCCTTTGCGCAGTTGCAGGTCGGTGTTGTGCGCCACGGCGTCGAGCGCCATGACAGGATGGCTGCGTACGCCGCCGACATCACCTACTGCACCAACAAGGAATTGGTTTTTGACTACCTGCGCGACCGCGTCGCTGCACGCGGCCGTGCCAGTGCAGCGCAGCTCAGCGCACGCCGGCTGTTTGGCGACAACGCCGCCGTGCCGCTGCTGCGCGGCCTGCACTTTGCGATCGTCGACGAAGCCGACAGCATCCTCATCGACGAAGCGCGCACGCCGCTGATCCTGGCCGAAAAAGCTGGTTTGATGGACTACGCCGCGGCGCTGCCGCAGGCCTTGGCGTTGGCCGCGCAGCTGCTGCCCGAAGAGCACTACGTCATCGACCTCGCGCGGCGTGAATTGCGCCTGACCGACGCCGGCCGCGACGAGGCCGCACGCCGCTGCGCGGGTCTTGGCGCGCCTTGGCAGGCGGCACATGCGCGCGAGCATCTGCTGGTGCAGGCACTGCGCGCGACACATCTTTTCAAGCGCGACCAGCAGTACCTGGTCGACGCCGAAAACAAGGTCCAGATCATCGACGAATACACCGGGCGGGTGCTGCCCGGGCGCAGCTGGGAGCAGGGCCTGCACCAGATGATCGAGACCAAGGAAGGTGTCGAGCTGTCGGAGCAGACCCAGACCCTGGCGCGCATCACTTACCAGCGATTTTTCTGCCGCTACCTGCGCCTGGCGGGCATGACCGGCACCGCGCGCGAAATGGCCGGCGAACTGGCCGCGACCTACCGGCTCGAGACGCTGGCGGTGCCCACCCATCGCCCAGGCGCGCGGGTGCGGCTGCGCGACCGCTTGTGTGCCGACGAGGCTGCCAAGTGGGACGAGGTGGCGCGATTTGTCGAGGAGCGCCATCGCGCTGGCCAGCCGGTGCTGGTGGGCACCCGGTCGCTGGCGGCGTCGGAGTCGCTGAGCCGCGTGCTCGACGGCTATCGCTTGCCGCATGCAGTGTTGAACGCGCGGCAGGATGCCGAAGAGGCGGCCATCGTGGCGCGGGCCGGCGCGGCCGGCGCGATCACGGTGGCCACCAATATGGCCGGCCGCGGCACCGATATTTCGCTCGGCGCTGGTGTCGCGGCCAACGGCGGGCTGTGTGTCGTGCTGACCGAGTTTCACGAGTCGCCGCGCATCGACCGCCAACTCATCGGCCGATGTGCACGCCAGGGCGACCCGGGCACGGCGGTGGCCATCGTCAGCCTGGACGATGAACTCTTTCGCCAACATGGCGACGCCGAATTGAAGATGCTGCGCTGGGCGCATGGTGCGCAGCCCGAGGCGGCAGCGCTGTGGCTCGGGCGCACCCGCAGTGCGGCGCAGTCGCGGGCCGAAGCGATGCACGCCCGAACGCGGCGCGATACGCTCAAGCAAGATCGAAACCTCGACCAGATGTTGTCCATTTCAGGTACGCCCGTATGAAGCTCGCACTGCACTGTTTTGCTCGCCCTGCCTGTCTGGCGCTGCTCGTCTTGTCGCCGGCCGCGATGGCGCAGCCGACCGATGCAGGCCACGCCTGCCTGATCGAGCCGATGCAGCGCATCGAGTTGCGCAGCGCGATCGAAGGCCGCATCGACGTCATCCACGTCGAGCGCGGATCTGAGGTGCGCAAGGGGCAGATCCTGGTCGAGCTCGATACTGCGGCCGAACGCGCCGCGCTCGAAGGCGCGCGCTACCGGGCGGTCATGGAAGGCCAGCTCAAAAGCGCCGAGAGCCGGATGCTGGCGACGAAGGAAAAATTTCAACGCCGCGATGAGCTCGTCAAAGAAAAGTTCATCGCCCACCAGGACCGCGACGATTCGCTGGCCGAGATGCGGGTGGCCGAGGCTAACCTCGTCGAGGCCAAGGACAACCAGCGGCTGGCGGTGATCGAGCAGCGCCGCTTGACCGAACTTGTCGACCAGCGGCGCCTGCGCAGCCCCTTCACCGGCGTGGTCACCGAGCGGCTGCAAGGTGTCGGCGAAGTGGCGCAGGCGGGCGAAGGCGCGCGGCCGATCCTGCGCCTGGCGCAGACCCATCCGCTGCGCGTTGAAGTGGTGTTGCCGGTGGCGATGTACGGCAAGCTCAAACCGGGATCCAAGGCGATGGTCGATGCCGAGGCGCCGCTCAGTGGGCGTTATGTGGCGACGGTGGCGATCGTCGATCGCGTTGTCGATTCCGCCAGCGGCACGTTTGGCGTGCGGCTGGAGCTGCCCAACCCGAAGGGAGACATCCCGGCCGGCATCAAATGCCGGGCGCGATTTACGCCTTGAGCCAACGATCCGGGGTTGCGATCGTGCAGCCGAACGCCGCGGCACGGCGCGCCAGCTTGAGCACTGCGCGGTCGTGGCTGAACAGCCAGCGTGCGCCGGCGTGGATCGCCAGGTCGATGAAGGGCTGGTCGTCGACGTCGGTGCATTGCAGGCCAAAGGCCGGCGGCGCGATATCGGCGATAGACGCCCAGCGATCGAATGAGGTGAGCACCTGCGATCGTGTCGCGCCATGGCGCCAAGGCGGCAAGCGGGCGAGCACACGATCAAGCTCGGCACGCATCGGCAGCGTCGCGACCCAGCGCAGCGCGCCCGATTGCAGCGCTGCGGCGACACCCGCCACCCGTGCATCGGCAAACCAGAACCAGTCGAGCACGATGTTGGTATCGAGCACGACGGCGGGTGCCGCCTGCCGCCCGTCGGTGATCTGCTCACTGAGCTGGCCCATGAGCTGTTCTTGCGACGGGCTGTGTTCCGGCATACAATCGCAGGCTTTTCGGCAAGTACTGCCGCGCTCTTTGCTGAGCGGCTGATCCTACCGGACTCAACCCGAGCGACCGCTGCTGCGGCCGCTGCAAGGGCTGGGTCACGGGCCAGGCACCAGACCTTGGTGTCCCGCGGATTGAGCCCCACTCCCGCTGGAGCGCTTGGCATGGGGCCGATGAAGCCGAGCCACGAATCCAGACGGAACCGCCAAGCGATGCCCACCATCAACCAACTCGTGCGTCAAGGTCGCCAGACCGAGACCGTGAAGTCGAAGTCCCCGGCCCTGCAGGGCAACCCGCAACGCCGCGGTGTCTGCACCCGCGTCTACACGACGACGCCCAAGAAGCCCAACTCGGCCCTGCGCAAGGTCGCCAAGGTGCGCCTGACCAACCAGCAGGAAGTCATCTCCTACATCGGCGGTGAAGGCCACAACCTGCAAGAGCACAGCGTCGTGCTCGTGCGCGGCGGCCGCGTCAAGGACCTGCCCGGTGTGCGTTACCACATCGTGCGCGGCTCGCTCGACCTGCAAGGGGTCAAGGACCGCAAGCAGTCGCGCTCGAAGTACGGCGCAAAGCGCCCGAAGAAGGCGTAACCCAACGCCCGATTTGAAAGCCGGCTTCACGGCCGGCGAAGATTTTTTCGGCGCGGGAATCCGCCCGCGCCGAGTAAGTGAAGAACCCGCCCGCCGTGGTTCTTCGAGGCCTGGCCTTTTGAAGGCCGGAGCCAACTGAAGCTGAAGAAGGAAGAGTGCCATGCCACGTCGTCGCGAAGTACCCAAACGCGAGATCCTGCCGGACCCGAAATTTGGTTCGATCGATCTGTCTAAGTTCATGAACGTCGTCATGGAGTCGGGCAAAAAAGCGGTCGCCGAGCGCATCATTTACGGCGCCCTCGAACAGGTCGAGAAGAAGATCGGCAAGGACCCGCTCGAGGTCTTCATGGTCGCGCTGAACAACGTCAAGCCGATGGTCGAAGTCAAATCGCGCCGCGTCGGTGGTGCGAACTACCAGGTGCCTGTTGAAGTGCGCCCGGTGCGCCGCCAGGCGCTGGCGATGCGCTGGCTCAATGAGGCGGCGCGCAAGCGCGGCGACAAGTCGATGGCCGCGCGCCTGGCCAACGAGTTGCTCGAAGCCAGCGAAGGCCGCGGCGGCGCAATGAAAAAGCGCGACGAAGTCCACCGCATGGCCGAAGCGAACAAGGCGTTTTCGCACTTCCGCTTCTAAACCCCGCTATCCGGCCGCCTCACGGGTTAGTACTAGCCCGTCAGGCGGCGCATGTATTTGGAGATTCATCATGGCCCGCAAGACCCCCATCGATCGCTACCGCAATATCGGTATCAGCGCGCACATCGATGCCGGCAAGACCACCACCACCGAACGCATCCTGTTCTACACGGGTGTCAATCACAAGATCGGTGAAGTGCACGACGGTGCGGCCACGATGGACTGGATGGAACAGGAGCAGGAGCGTGGCATCACGATCACCTCGGCGGCGACCACCTGCTTCTGGAAGGGCATGGAGCTGAACCATCCCGAGCACCGCATCAACATCATCGACACCCCGGGCCACGTCGACTTCACGATCGAAGTTGAACGTTCCATGCGTGTGCTCGACGGCGCGTGCATGGTCTATTGCGCGGTCGGCGGCGTGCAGCCGCAGTCGGAGACCGTCTGGCGCCAGGCCAACAAGTACAAGGTGCCGCGACTGGCCTTTGTGAACAAGATGGACCGCACGGGTGCGAACTTTTTCAAGGTCTACGACCAGATGAAGGTGCGCCTGAAGGCCAACCCGGTGCCGATCGTGGTGCCGATCGGTGCAGAAGAAGATTTCACTGGCGTGATCGACCTCATCAAGATGAAAGCGATCATCTGGGACGAGGCTTCGCAAGGCATGAAGTTCGACTACCAAGAGATCCCGGCTGAGCTGCTCGAAGACGCGCAGAAGTGGCGCGAAAACATGATCGAGGCGGCGGCCGAAGCCAGCGAAGAGCTGATGAACAAATACCTGGAATCGGGCGAGCTGACCGAGGCCGAGATCAAACACGGCATCCGCACGCGCACCATCGCCGCCGAGATCCAGCCGATGTTCTGCGGCACCGCGTTCAAGAACAAGGGCGTGCAACGCATGCTCGACGGCGTGATTGACTTCATGCCGTCGCCGATCGACATCCCGCCGGTGCCGGGCCTGGACGACGATGACAAACCGACCGAGCGCCGTGCTGCCGACGACGAGAAATTCGCCGCGCTCGCGTTCAAGCTGATGACCGACCCGTATGTCGGCCAGCTCACGTTTGTGCGTGTGTACTCGGGCGTGCTGAAGTCCGGCGATTCGGTCTACAACCCGATCCGCGGCAAAAAAGAACGCATCGGCCGCATCTTGCAGATGCACGCCAACCAGCGTGAAGAGATCAAGGAAATCCTGGCCGGAGACATCGCGGCCTGCGTCGGCCTGAAAGAAGTGACGACCGGCGAGACGCTGTGCGATCCGACGTCGATCATCACGCTGGAAAAGATGGTCTTCCCCGAGCCGGTGATCAGCCAGGCGGTGGAGCCCAAGACCAAGGCCGACCAGGAAAAGTTGGGCGTTGCACTCGGTCGACTGGCGCAGGAAGATCCGTCGTTCCGTGTCAAGACCGACGAAGAAAGCGGCCAGACGATCATCTCCGGCATGGGCGAGCTGCACCTGGAAATCATCGTCGACCGCATGAAGCGCGAGTTTGGCGTCGAGGCCAATGTCGGCAAGCCGCAGGTGGCCTACCGCGAGACGATCCGCAAGATGGTCGAAGACGTCGAAGGCAAGTTTGTGCGCCAGTCCGGCGGCAAGGGCCAGTACGGCCACGTCGTCTTGAAAGTCGAGCCGCAAGAGCCGGGCAAGGGCTTCGAGTTTGTCGACGCGATCAAGGGCGGCGTGGTGCCGCGCGAGTTCATCCCGGCGGTGAAAAAAGGCGTCGAGGATTCGCTGCCCAACGGCGTGCTCGCGGGCTACCCGGTGGTCGATATCAAGGTCACGCTGACCTTCGGCTCGTACCACGAGGTGGACTCGAACGAAAACGCGTTCAAGATGGCCGCGTCTTTTGGCTTCAAGGACGGCTGCCGCAAGGCGTCGCCGGTGATCCTCGAGCCGATGATGGCGGTCGAAGTCGAGACCCCGGAAGACTACGCCGGCTCGGTGATGGGCGACCTCTCGTCACGCCGCGGCATGGTCCAGGGCATGGACGACATGCCCGGTGGCGGCAAGGTCATCAAGGCCGAAGTGCCGCTGTCGGAAATGTTCGGCTACTCGACCACATTGCGCTCGATGTCGCAGGGCCGCGCCACCTACACGATGGAGTTCAAGCACTACAGCGAGGCGCCGCGCAACGTTGCCGAAGCGATCATCACCTCAAGGGCAAAGTAGAAATCAACCTTGAAGGGGTGCCCGCAGGGCGCCCCGTCGTCCGATCTGCATGTGTCTTCGGGCAGGGGCCGTTCGCTGCCGGCGGCGAACGAACCAGCACCCTGCTGAAGACCTAAAACCAACCACCGGCCACGCTCTTTTCCCTGGAGAATTTTGAAATGGCAAAAGGTAAATTTGAACGCACCAAGCCGCACGTCAACGTCGGCACGATTGGTCACGTCGACCACGGCAAGACCACGCTGACGGCGGCCATCACCTCGGTGCTGGCGGCCAAGTTCGGCGGCGAGGCCAAGGCCTACGACCAGATCGACGCGGCGCCGGAAGAAAAAGCGCGTGGCATCACGATCAACACCGCGCACGTCGAATAC
>JANPDN010000162.1:0-17894 GCA_031431555.1 Rubrivivax sp. | reverse complement strand
TGCGGCGCTTGCGCAAGGTTCTTCAAGATCGGCATCGCGCGAGGCACGCGGCCCGGGCACGCGCTCTCCGGCCCACGCTCGCGGGGCAGCGCTCGATGGGCCGGACGATCACCTCATCAGCACCGCCTTGGTGTCCAACCTGTGTGGCGACCGCGAATGGGGCCTGCGCTCGCGTACCCGAACCGCCTGCCCATGTCGACCCGTTGTTCCAGCCCCGATGTCCACCGCAAGTCCGCCGGGCGGTGGTGGTGTCTTCGGGCGCAGGCCCCATTCGCGGTCGCCACGCTGGTGGGTCACCGACGCCGGCGTTGATGGCAGGGCGGCGGGTCACCAGAAGCATTCCCCCGCGAGCGTGGGCCGGCGAACGAAGGCGCCGCCGCCGCCCTGCCGCGCTGACCGAGGGAACTCAGGAACTCCCAGCGTTGCGGCGATCCCGAGATCGGCAGTCAGACATTCGTGTGGTGTTGCACCACTGATCGCGACTTGGTACGCGAGGGGGCACAGCCTATCGCAGCGCCAAGCGCATCGCGTCGACGATTTTCATCGTCTCCACGCTGACGGTTGTCACGCGGCCCAGCAGGTCGATCGCCTTGTCCTTGTAGTCGGCAAAGCGGTAGGTGTCGAACTTCTCGCGGATCGTCGGGTCCTTGGGTTTTTTCTCTTTGTACTGGTCGAGCACCCAGTCGATCGCACAACGATTGCCAAGCTGGTAGCGCCAGGCATCGGGCGGCACGCCGGCGAGCGTGGTCTCGCTGTCGAGGACGACGACGCCGGTGTCCTTGTCGGCCTTCAGCGCGGGTTTGGGTGCCGGTGAAGAAGGTCTCTTCCAATCGGTACAACTCGTTGGCGACGTTGTTCTTGCGGTGAAAGTCGCTGTCGTCGAAGACCTTGGAAAAAATCTCCTCGGTCAGGATGTGCTGGATCAGCATCTCGCGCACGTCGGCGGCGGTCAGGCCCGGGTTGATGGCTTCCTGCGCGTGTTCGAGAAACGTCACCGAGGCTTTGCGGAACGCCGCGTTGCCGCTGTGCTGCAACTCGATCATCGCGCGCAGCGCTTCGAGCACGGCCGGCAGGTCGGCCTTGAACTGCAGCACCGCCTTGCGGAAGTCGGCAATCTCGGGACGCTGGAAAGCAAAAAACTGCTTCAGCAGCTTTTCCAGCCGCCCCACCTCGGCGAAGCCACAGCGCATGACTTCCGAGCGGCGCTGAATCAACACCGCCTGCGTACTGTCCTCGAAGAGGATGTTGTCCTGTGGGTACCCACGCTTGAACTTGTAGGCGATCTCATCGTCGAGCTTGTCCTTCGCGTCCTTGGACTCCCAGTAGCCGAACGGCACGCGCAGCTCGTACACCAAGGCGCCGTCCACGGTGCGAATATCCTTGGTTGCGCTGTCTAGCCGGTACTGGGGGATGAACTGCAAGTCATGCTGCTTGCCCCAGCCCTTGAGCAGGTCCTTGAAGGCCTCGCTGACGACGGATTCGCGGTGCGTGCCGCCGATCTTCTTGAGCCGGTCGAGCTCGCCGAGGAATTGGTTGATCAGGACTTGGCTCACGGCGGGTTGCCTGCAGTGGTGCGCGCCGCCGGCGGCGGGCTCAACGCGGTTGGGGCGGGTCGTCCGACAGTATCGTGGCAATGTCGCGCCGCTCGCCCAGCAGGCGGACCATGTCGAGCGTGTCTATTCCCTCGAAGTAGAACCACTGCAGCGGGAAGCCACTGACGCCCCAGTGGCGCAGGCCGGGTACGCCACCGCGCTCTGGGAAGAAGGGCGCGCCGAGGCCCGGCATCTTCATCAGCAACTCCAGCGCATGGCGCGCCGCATCGAAGACACGGCCTCCGAGCGCCGGGCCGCCTTGCTCGATATACCAGGCCACGGCATCGAGCAGGTCCTGTTCGGCCAGCGGCCGAAGGACAGCGCGCTTCACCGGCGCGGGCTCAGGGCTTTTTTGCGCAGCGCGGCCCAGTCTTCGGCGCTCAGCTCGCGCGCCGGGCCGGACGCCAACCCGTCCTCAATCAGCGCGCGCAAGCGTCGCTTCGCCTGCTCCTCCTGGTCGCGGCGGATCAGGTCGCGCAGGTATTCGCTGGTATTGCCGTACTGGCCGGCGGTGACGCGCTGGTCGATCCAGGCGCGCATCGTCTCCGGTAACGCGATGCTCATGGTGGTGATGCTCATGCCCGCATGGTCGGCTGATTGACAATGGTTGTCAATCCTTGCCGTGCCCTCGGGATCGGCTCAGCGCGGTTTCTTGGCTGCGCGCGCTGGTCTGGCCGCCCCCGTCACCCGCGGCGGCAGCCCGGTGTGCTGGGTCAGCAGCCGCCCTTTGACCACACCCACCGGCGCAGGCGTGGAGTTCTTGCGCCTCGCACTGACATAACTGCCATCGGTGGCTGGTTGGAAGGTCGGGATGAGCTGGTGTTTGCCGTTGCCGATGAGGTCGGCGCGGCCCAGGCGCTTGAGCGCTTCGCGCAGCAGCGGCCAGTTGTTGGCGTCGTGCCAGCGCAAAAACGCCTTGTGCAGGCGGCGGCGTTTGTCGCCCCTGACGATGTCAACACGTTCGGCACGCGCGGGGTCGCGGCTGATGCCTTTGAGCGGGTTCAGGTTCGAGTGGTACATCGCCGTGGCGGTGGCCATCGGGCTCGGGTAAAAGGTTTGCACCTGGTCGGCCTTGAAGCCGTTGCGCTTGAGCCAGAGCGCCAAGTTCATCATGTCTTCATCGCTGGTGCCCGGATGCGCGGCGATGAAATACGGGATCAGGTACTGCTTCTTGCCGGCCTCGGCGCTGAACTTGTCGAACATCTGCTTGAAGCGGTCATAGCTGCCGATGCCGGGCTTCATCATCTTGGCCAGCGGCCCGCCTTCGGTGTGCTCTGGCGCGATCTTGAGATAGCCGCCGACATGGTGCGTGACGAGCTCCTTCACATACTCTGGCGACTGCACCGCGAGGTCGTAGCGCAGGCCCGAGCTGATGAGAATCTTCTTCACGCCGCTTAAGGACCGAGCGCGCCGGTAGAGTTTGATCAGCGGGTCGTGGTCGGTATTCAGGTTCGGGCAGATGCCGGGGTAGACGCAGCTCGGCTTGCGGCAGGCGGCTTCGATCTCTGGCGTTTTGCAACCGATCCGCCACATGTTTGCCGTCGGGCCGCCGAGGTCGCTGATGACGCCGGTAAAACCTTTGACACGGTCGCGGATATCTTCGATTTCGCGCACGATCGAATCTTCGCTGCGGCTCTGAATAATGCGGCCTTCATGCTCGGTGATCGAGCAGAAGGTGCAGCCACCAAAACAGCCGCGCATGATGTTCACGCTGAAGCGGATCATTTCCCAGGCCGGGATCTTGGTCGTGCCGTCGTGGCCGCCGGCTTCGTCGGCATACGCGGGGTGCGGTGCACGCGCGTAGGGCAGGTCGAAGACATGGTCCATCTCGGCGGTGCTCAAGGGGATCGGCGGCGGGTTGATCCAGACGTCCCTTTCGGCATGCCGCTGCACCAGCGCGCGGGCATTGCCGGGGTTGGTCTCCAGATGCAGCACGCGGTTGGCGTGCGCGTAGAGCACCGCGTCGCTCTTGACCTGCTCATAGGCCGGCAACCGGATCACGGTCTTGTCGCGCGCGGGCATCGTGATGCGGCCGGTCTTCAGTGACACCGGCATTGCGACCACGGCAGCGCCGTCGCTGGTCTTGTCACTCGTCTTGGCGCCCTGTTTGGCGCCCTGTTCCGCAGCGCAACTCGTGCCCTGCGCCGCCGCCACTTCGGCCGTCGTCAGATACGGGTTGATATGGTCGTCGATGCGGCCGGGCATATCGACGTCACTGGAATCGATCTCTGAAAACCCGGCCGGCTTGTGGTCGTCACGGACCATGAACGCGGTGCCGCGCACATCGGTCATCTGATGCACTGACTCGCGGCGCGCCAGCCGGTGCGCAACTTCGATGACCGCGCGCTCGGCATTGCCGTAGAGCAGCAGGTCGGCCTTGCTGTCGACGAGCACCGAGCGGCGCACCTTGTCTTGCCAGTAGTCGTAGTGCGCGATGCGGCGCAGGCTGGCTTCGATGCCGCCGACAACCACCGGCACATCGCTCCAGGCTTCCTTGCAGCGCTGGGTGTAGACCAGCGTCGCGCGATCGGGCCGCTTGCCACCAACGTCCCCCGGCGTGTAGGCGTCGTCGCTGCGGATCTTGCGATCGGCGGTGTAGCGGTTGATCATCGAATCCATGTTGCCGGCGGTGACGCCAAAAAACAGATTCGGTTTGCCCAGCGCCTTGAAGGCGTCAACGCTTTGCCAGTCGGGCTGCGCGATGATGCCGACACGAAAACCCTGCGCCTCCAACGTGCGCCCGATCACCGCCATGCCAAAACTCGGGTGGTCGACATAGGCGTCGCCGCTGACGACGATGATGTCGCAGCTGTCCCAGCCCAGCGTGTCCATCTCGGCGCGGCTCATCGGCAAAAAGGGCGCCGGGCCGAAGCGTTTGGCCCAATGCGGGCGGTAGGCGGTCAGCGCCTTGGCGGGAGGGGCGGCGGCAGGCGTCACCCGGATCGGGCTGGTGGGTCGGGATTGGGCGGTGGTCATGCGGCGTTTGCGGTCAACCTGGGATTGTCGCCGCGTTGGTCAACCCGTGCTGTCGACATGCCAAACACATGCAGCCCTGGCCTGCGTAAGCTTCGGGCCTTCATATTCGACGAAGAAGCCTGATGCCCCCCTGGAGCCCATTCACCATGATCCGCAGAAACCTCTTGCTCGTTGCCCTCACCGGCCTGGGCATCGTCGACCGCGACGCCGCCGGCGCCAGCCCGATCACGCCGCTCGTGCTGACCGACGCCGAATGGAAAAAGCGCCTGACGCCGGAGCAGTACGCGGTGTTGCGCCGCGAGTCGACCGAGCGCGCCCGCACCAGCCCGCTGAACGACGAAAAGCGCCGCGGCACGTACGCTTGTGCCGGCTGCGACTTGGCCCTGTTCAGCGCCGATATGAAGTTCGACAGCGGCACCGGCTGGCCGAGCTTTTTCACGACGCTGCCGGGTGTCTTCAAGACCAAGCGCGACTTCGGCTTGATCCTGCCGCGCACCGAATACCACTGCGCACGCTGCGGCGGCCACCATGGCCATGTCTTCAACGACGGGCCCAAGCCGACCGGCCAGCGTTATTGCAACAACGGCGTGGCACTGAAATTCCTGCCCGAGGCGGCATCGTGATATGCCGCGGCGCGGCCTTCGGTGTGCTCGGCGCGCTGCTGCTGGCGATTGGCGCGGCGGTGTCGCAGACCAGCGCGCCAACGCCGCAGGCGGCTCCGGCCGGGCCGGCAAGCGGCGCCGGCGCTGCCCGCGCGACTTTCGCCGGCGGCTGTTTCTGGTGTGTCGAGGCCGACTTCGACAAGCTGCCCGGCGTGCTGTCGACAACCTCGGGCTACATCGGCGGCAGCGTCGTCAACCCTAGCTACAACCAGGTCGCGGCCAAGGGCACCGGCCATGCCGAGGCGGTGGAGATCCGCTACGATCCGGCGCGCGTGAGCTACGAACAACTGCTCGCGCACTACTGGCGCACGATCGACCCGACGACGGTCGACCGCCAGTTCTGCGACGCCGGCTCGCCGTATCGCACGGCCATCTTTGCGCACGATGCGGCGCAGCTCGCGGCGGCCAGGTTGTCGCTGGCGGCGCTGGAAAAGAGCAAACCGTTCAAGGAGCCGATCGTCACGCAGATCGTGCCGGCGACGACCTTCTACCCGGCCGAGGACTACCACCAGGACTACTACCTGAAAAACCCGGTGCGCTACAAGTACTATCGCAACGGCTGCGGGCGCGACGCGCGCTTAAGCCAGCTCTGGGGCAGCGCGAAATAGTCGTTTCAAGCGGGCAGGCGCGCTGCGACCTCAAGGCCCGGCGACACATCACGAAACTCCAGGCTGCCGCGATGTGCATGCGCCACCAGCCGACACAAATGCAGGCCAAGGCCGACCCCGCCCTCGGCGCGGGTGCGGGCGCTGTCCGGGCGGTAGAAGGCCTCGCCGAGTCGGGCGCGGTGTTCGGCCGCCACGCCAGGGCCGTGGTCACGCACGCCGATCAGCAGTGCCTGGCCTTCGCGGCGGGCAAAGACCTCGGGCGGCTGCGTCGCGGCGCCACCATGGCGCAGCGCGTTGTCGATCAGGTTTCGCAACAGCAGCTTGATGCGCACGGCGTCCAGCGGCCAAGGCCCGATCTGTTCATCCAGGTGCAGTGTTAGCGGCTTGCCGGCGAAACGCATGGCGACCAGGTCGCGCACCAAGTCTGCGACGTCGACCGGCGCGGTCAACAACGCGCGGTGGCCATCGGCCAGGCGCTCGCTCTCGAGCAGGTCGGTGATGAGGTCGCGCATCTCGCCCAGGTCGCGCAGCAGCCCCGTGCGGGCCTCGCTTTCGTCGACGAGTTCGGCGTTCACCCGCGCGCGGGTCAGCGGGCTGCGCAGTTCGTGGCTGATCGCCAGCAGCAGCGCGCGCTTGGCGTCAAGCATGCCGTGCAGGCTGGTGGCCATGGTGTTGATGCGCTCGGCGAGCGCCCCGAGTTCGTCGTGGCGCTTGGTGGTGATCGGCCGCGCAAAATCGCCGCGGCCAAATCGTTCGACGCCGTCGCCGATGGCATCCAGCGGGCGCAGCAGCCGGCGCACATACAAAAACGCGCCGGTGGTCAGCGTCAGCAGCAGCGCGAGGGTCATCCAGCCGATCGCGCGCGGCTTGCTTGCCGAGGCCAAGCCGCTGAGCCCGAAGCGCAGCCGGTGGCCGTCGGCGGTGCTGCGCACCAGGCTAAAGCCTTCGGCGCCGTAGCGGCGGTCGTCCCCGGCATCGGTTTGTGCGCCGTAGCTTTCATCGCCGTCGTGGCGCCGATCGGGGCGCGAATCGGGATGCGAATCGAAGTGCAACACCGGCCCGTCGATGCGCAGCGAAATCGGCAGCCGCGCGACGATCGCGCGGGCGCGGTTTTCGTCGGGCGGCGAGCCGATTTCTGCGGCCAGCCGGTCGACATAGTCGGCCACCAGCGGCTTGGCCACCGCCTGCCAGCCGCCTTGCAAGGCGCGTTGCATGCCGATCACGAAGACCAGCGTCGTGAGCAGCGCGAGCAGTACAAAAAGGGCCACCAGCCGGGCCTTGATCGAGTGTCGCCAGCGGCGCCCGCCGGCCGGCATGGGCGTCACGGCGGCCTCACAATCGCGCCCCGGCAAAGATGTAGCCGACGTTGCGCAAGGTGCGGATGCAGTCCAGCGGTTCGAGCTTGCGGCGCAGGCGGCTGACCAGGATGTCGACCGCGCGGCTGTGGATATCTTCGGCCGCATGGCCGCGCAGGCGCTCGAGAATCTCGTCACGGCTGAAGACCTTGTTCGCGGCGCCGGCGAGCATCACCAGCAGCTCAAATTCGGTGCCGGTGAGGTCGACGGTTAGGCCTTGGCGCAAGACGCTGCGCCGGTCGAGGTCGATCTCGAGATCGTCGAAGCGGAGCTGGCGGTCCGGCGGCGCTGGCGGCGTGGCGTTGGCGCTGAGGTTGACGTTGGCCACGACACTCACGCGGCGCAGGATGGTCTGGATCCGCGCCAGCAACTCGCGCGGCTCGAAAGGTTTGGGCAGGTAGTCGTCGGCACCCAGTTCGAGCCCGACGACACGGTCCATCACATCGCCACGGGCGGTCAACATCAGGATCGGGATCGGGTTGTCGCGGCGGATCTGGCGGCAGAGCTCGAAGCCGTCCATCTCGGGCAGCATCACGTCGAGGATCGCGGCGTCGAAGCCACCGGCGCGCAGCAGCGCCAGCCCGGCGCTGGGCCGGGTGGCGTGCTGCAACTCAAAGTCGAAACGCTTGAAAAACGCCGCCAGCGGCGGGCCGAGATACTCGTCGTCGTCGATCAGCAGCAGGCGGCGCATCGACACGATTGTGAGGGGCAAGCGCGCGCCGAGCTGCGGGCATCGACCTCAGCCGCGGCCCCAGCCGCGCCGGCCCTGCATCAGCTCACGCACCTTGGCCTGCTGCTCGGGCTTGAGGCTGTCGTAAAAGTCGGCGGCAGCATCGATGAGCGCCGGGCTTTTGGTGGTTACTGCGCCGGTCTTGGCTTCGACGATGGCCTTGGCTTTGGCGCGGTCGAGCGTGCTGCCGGCGAACACCGATTGCAGCTCGGCACGCGGGTCGGCGCCGCTGCCGACCAGCGCGTTGCGTTGTTCACGCAGGCGGTCGGCAAGCACGCCCAGTTTGGCTTTCTGCACTTCGTCCAGGTCGAGGCGGCTACCGGCTTTTTCGATCAGCTTGGCCTTGAGCTTGCTGGCGTCTTCTTCGCTCATCGACTGCCAGCCGTGGCCATGGTGACCGCGGTGCGAGCAGGCGGCCATGCCGCCAAAGATGACGGTCGCGCCGAAGAGGCCGATGAGGGTGCGTTTGATCCAGGTTTTCATGATGAAGGTCCTTCAGGGCTTTGCAGCCAGGGGTTGATGAAGGCCTTGATGGTGCTGATGGTGCGCTGCCGCGTCCTTTCAGCGGCGTATCGCTGCGTAACGTTTTTTATCATCGCTTCGTCGCCTCGGTGAATCAGTTGCGCCGTCATGCCGCTTTCATGGCGCCAACGAGCAGCCACCGGCCGCCTCAGACAGCAACAGCAACATCCCCGTCGTCAACCTCTTCGCCGAGGAATCCGCCGCTCTGGTGCGCCCACAGCCGCGCGTAGATGCCGCCGCGGGCGAGCAGGCTCTGGTGCGTGCCTTCTTCGACGATGCGGCCATGGTCGATCACGATCAGGCGGTCCATCGCGGCAATCGTGCTCAGCCGGTGCGCGATCGCGACCACGGTCTTGCCTTCCATCAGGCGATACAGGCTCTGCTGGATCGCGGCTTCGACTTCGGAGTCGAGCGCACTCGTGGCTTCGTCGAGCAAAAGAATCGGCGCGTCCTTGAGCATCACGCGCGCGATCGCCACCCGCTGGCGCTGGCCGCCTGAAAGTTTGACACCACGGTCGCCGACATGCGCGTCGTAACCATGCCGGCCCTTGGGGTCGACGAGGCCGCCGACAAAGTCGTGCGCTTCGGCGCGTTCGGCCGCGCGCAGCATCTGCGCGTCGGTCGCGCCAGGGCGGCCGTAGACGATGTTGTCGCGCACCGATCGGTGCAGCAGCGAGGTGTCCTGCGTGACCATGCCGATCTGCGCGCGCAGCGACTCTTGCGCAACACCGGCGATATCCTGGCCGTCGATCAGGATGCGGCCCTGTGGCACATCGTAAAACCGCAGCAGCAGGTTGACGACCGTGCTCTTGCCAGCGCCAGAGCGGCCGACGAGGCCGATCTTTTCGCCCGCGCGGATGTGCAGCGACAAGTCGTCGATGACCTTCTTCGCGCCGCCATAAGAAAAGGTCACGCCCTCGAAGCGCACTTCGCCGCGGCTGACCTGCAGCGGCACTGCGCCTTCGCGGTCGAGCACGGTGTGTTCGCGCGACAGCGTGCCGATGCCGTCTTGCACGGTGCCGATATGTTCGAACAGGCTGGCCATCTCCCACATCACCCAATGCGAGATGCCGTTCAGGCGCAGCGCCATCGCGGTGGCCGCGGCAACCGCCCCGACACCGACCTCACCGACCGTCCACAGCCACAACATCACGCCGGCGGTGCTGGCGATGAGGATCACCGACAAGATCTGGTTGACGATTTCGAAGCCAGTCACCAGGCGCATCTGCTGCTTGACGGTGACCAAAAACTCTTCCATCGCCGAGCGCGCAAAACCGGCCTCGCGCTGTGAATGTGAAAAGAGCTTGACGGTGGCGATGTTGGTGTAGGCGTCGGTGATACGCCCGGTCATCAGTGACCGCGCGTCGGCCTGCGCCTTGGCCACCTTGCCCAGGCGCGGTACGAAGTAACGCATCGACAGCAGGTACAGGTTCAGCCAGAGCACAAACGGCGCCAGCGTGCGCAAGTCGAAGGTGCCGAGCACCGCGGCCATGGTCACGAAATAGATCACGACGTAGACCATGATGTCGCACAGGATCATCCAGACGTCGCGCACCGCCAGCGCCGACTGCATGACCTTGGTCGCGATGCGGCCGGCAAATTCGTCCTGAAAAAACGTCATGCTCTGGGCGAGCATCAGGCGGTGGAAGTTCCAGCGCAGCCGCATCGGCAGGTTGCCGGCCAGCGCCTGTTGTTTGAGCAGCGACTGCACCCCCGCCAGCACGATGCTGCCGGCGAGCACCGCTGCCAGCAGCAGCAGCGAGTCACGCTCGCGGGCCCACAACTGCGCCGGCGCGACCGCGGCCAGCCAGTCGAGGATGCGCCCCATCATCGCAAACAGCAGCGCTTCAAAAGCGCCGATGCCGGCTGTGAACAGCGCCATCAGGCCGATATAGCGCCGCGCGCCGACCGTGCAGGCCCACAGAAACGGGAACAGGCCGGTGGGCGGGGTCGCTGGTGCTTCGGTGGGGTAAGGATGGACGAGCTTTTCGAACGCAGAAAACAAAACGCGCCTTCGTTGGACGAGGGCGCGCAGTGTAGTCAACCGGCGGCGCTTGCGGCGCGATGCGCCTTACAACGCCGCGTCTGGGATCAACGCTGGGCTTGGCGGCGCTGAGCAACCACCAGGGCGATCAGGCCGAGCGCAAACAGCGCATAGGTCTGCGGCTCGGGCACGGCGGCAATCGCCGCTGCGCCAATCAACGCGTGCGCCGCGGCCGAGGGGTGCAGCGCATCGGAGAATCCCGAAATTGCGCAGGAGACGCCGATCGACCCCGGGAACGCGCCGCAAGGCGTGAAGACGTTGGTGATGCCGTAGGTCGCGCCGCCATTGTTGAGGGCATCGACGAAGACCGAATTCAGCACGCCGGCCATGTCGAGAAAGCTCAGGTTCAGGCCCAGGCCTGCGGCGAGCGGGAACAGGTCAGCCAGTTCGGCGTTGAAGCGGTTGGTGGCGTCGGTCGATGGCGCTTGCAGCCCGAGAACTGCGGCTTCGATCGACCGGCCCAGGTCGGGCAGATTGGAGATGAGGACGTTTTTTGCGCCCTTGGCAGCCAGGACTTGAAGCCCCATGCCGAGGTTGCCGACCGCAGCTTCGGCGGCTGCCTGGCGCCCGCCGTTGTCGGCGGCCGAGTTGGTCTTGAAGGCTGTGCGGGCATCGCGCATGTCGTTGCCACCGCCGACCAGGACATACAGGCCGGTCGCGTCGGCCGTCGCGTGCGCCGGCAGCCAGAGGCCACCCAGTTGCGCCAGCAGGCCGGGCACCGGTGCAGAGCTGGTATCGCTTCTTGCGCCGCCAAAGGCGTAGTTGCTGCCACCCAGAAGCGACGGCGCGGCGCCGCCTGGCAGCCCGAGGCCGGCGGCGAGGTGATCGATCCACACCGGGCCGTCGGAGAATCGGCCGCCGAAGTACGGCGCGACCGGAATGGCGCCCCCGGTGGCGAGAAAGACGTTGCCGGTGTCGGACAGGCTGTCGCCAAACACCGTAAGGCTGCTGAACGACGCTGCCTGCGAAGGCAACGAGATGGCTGCCGATAGCGCCAGAACGGCGGTCGCGGCGAATTGGTGGAGTCGAGAGGCCATGGTGGTTTCCAGTTGCGGGTGTGAGATGGGTCACGCTATCACGCACGATGAAACTTGGGCATGCGGGTTCGACCCATGCGCCCGGCGGCACCCCCTCAAACAAGGGGTCGCCGATCGGATCACTGACAATCGGCGCCAACCATGAAACTCTCGATCCTCGACCAATCCATTTCGATCGCCGGCCAGACCGAAGACGCCGCGATCCGCGACACACTGGCGCTGGCCGAACATGGCGACGCGCTCGGTTACCACCGCTTCTGGCTCAGCGAACACCACAGCTTGCCGACGATCGTCGGCACTGCGCCCGAGGTGCTGCTGGCTGCGGTGGCGGCGCGCACCCAGCGCATCCGCATCGGCAGCGCCGGGGTCATGCTGCCGCACTACTCGGCGCTGAAGGTGGCCGAAGCCTTCCGCGTGCTCGACGCGCTGGCGCCGGGGCGGGTCGACCTGGGTGTTGGCCGCGCGCCGGGCAGCGACCGCCGCACCGCCGCGGCGCTGAACCCGCATGTGTCGGGCATGGCGGAAGATTTTCCGCAGCAGGTGGTGGATTTGCAGGCCTGGGTCAGCGGCGCCACGCACCAAGGCATCGTCGCGCATCCCCGCGGGCCGACGAACGATTTGTCGCGGGTACCCGATGTCTGGATGCTCGGCAGCTCTGACTACGGCGCACAGCTCGCCGCGCATCTCGGCCTGCCCTATGCGTTCGCATACTTTTTTGTCGATGGTGCAGGTGTTGAACAAGCATTGCAGCTGTACCGCACGCTGTACCGACCGAGCGCACGCCACCCGGTGCCGCAGGCCACGATCTGCGTCTGGGCGTTGGCCGCAGACACCGAGGCCGAAGCGCAGCACCATGGCTTAAGCCGCGAGCGCTGGCGCATCGACCGCATGCGGGGGGCGCTCGGGCCGCTGAAATCGCCACGCGATATCGCCGCGGCGGGCTTCAGTGCCGAAGAGCAGCCCATCGTCGACGCGACCCGGCGCAAAGCCTTTGTGGGCAGCGCGGCGCGGGTTGCAG
Source organism: Rubrivivax sp. (assembly GCA_031431555.1). Taxonomy (GTDB): domain Bacteria; phylum Pseudomonadota; class Gammaproteobacteria; order Burkholderiales; family Burkholderiaceae_C; genus Rubrivivax. The sequence goes on along the minus strand of JANPDN010000162.1, from coordinate 5,350 downwards.
AACAATTGCGGGCGCTGGCGGCTGAACTTGAGCTCGACGAACTGGTGATCAACACTTGGGCGCACGACCCGGCGGCGCGGCGCGATTCGTACACGCTGCTGGCGCGCGAGTTCGGCCTCATACCTTAAAAGCGCCGCTCCGCTTTGAGGTGCGCGCTCCAGAGCGCCGAACCTAAGATCAGCGCATTGGGGCCCGTCATCGGCGGCCCGGCGGAGACCGAATTTGTACGACTACATCGTGGTGGGCGCAGGCTCAGCAGGCTCGGTGCTTGCGAGCCGATTGACCGAAGACCCGCAGGTCAGCGTGTGCCTGCTCGAAGCGGGCGGCCCGGATACCAACGTCCTCATCCATTGCCCCGCCGGTCTGGCGCTGTTGGCGCAGACCAAACAGGCGAACTGGGCTTTCCAGACAACACCACAAGCCGGCCTGAACGGGCGCCGCGGTTATCAGCCGCGCGGCAAGGTGCTCGGCGGCTCGAGTTCGGTCAACGCGATGATCTACGCGCGCGGGCATCGCAGCGACTACGACCATTGGGCGGCTGCCGGCAACCCGGGCTGGGGCTACGACGACGTCCTGCCGTATTTCAAACGCGCCGAGAACAACGAACGTGGCGCCGACGCCTTCCACGGTAGCGGCGGCCCGCTGAATGTGATGGACCTTCGCTCACCGAATCGCCATGCCGCCGACTTTGTGCGTGCCGGTGTCGAAGCCGGATTCACTGAAAACCGCGACTTCTGTGGTGCCGAGCAAGAAGGTGTCGGCATGTACCAGGTCACACACCGCAATGGCGAGCGCTTCAGCGCCGCCAAGGCCTACCTCACGCCGCACCGCGGCCGGCCGAACCTGACCGTGATCACCGGCGCGAATGCGACCCGCATCCGCTTCGAGGGCCGGCGTGCCGTGGGTGTCGATGCGGTGGTCAACGGTGCGCTGCAATCGCTGACCGCCAAGCGCGAAGTGCTGCTCGCCGCCGGCGCGCTGCAGTCGCCGCAACTCTTGATGTTGTCGGGCGTCGGGCCGGGCGCTCAACTGCAGCAGCACGGCATCGGCGTCGTGCACGATCTGGCAGGCGTTGGCCAGCACCTGCACGACCATATCGACGTCGTCCAGGTGGTGAGCGCGCCGCAACTGAATGAGCTGTTCGGCTTAAGCCTCTCGGGCGCGCTACGCGTGCTGGGCGGCATCTTCGAATGGCGCTCCAAACGCAGCGGCATGCTGACGACCAACTTTGCCGAGTCGGGCGGTTTTATCAAGAGCAGCGCTGCCGAGGCGGTGCCGGACCTGCAACTCCACTTTGTGATCGGCAAGCTGGTTGATCACGGCCGCAAGACGGTTTTTGGCAACGGCTATTCTTGCCATGTCTGCTTGCTGCAGCCCAAGAGCCGCGGTAGCGTGACGCTGGCCAGTGCCGACCCGATGGCCGCACCCTTGATCGACCCCAACTTTCTGGGCGAGCGCGACGATGTCGACCGTCTCGTGCGCGGCTTCAAGATCATGCGCGGTGTCTTGCAGCAGCCGGCGCTGGCGGTCTACGGCGGGCGCGAGTTGAAGGCGTCGGCGGATGCAGTCAGCGACGCCCAGATCGAAGCGTTTTTGCGCGGCCATGCCGATACGATCTACCACCCGGTGGGCACTTGCCGCATGGGCCCGGGGCCACTGGATGTTGTCGATGCGCAGTTGCGCGTGCATGGTGTGCAAGGCCTGCGTGTTGTTGATGCGTCGGTGATGCCGCGCATCGTCGGCGGCAATACGAATGCGCCAACGATCATGATCGCCGAGAAGGCGGTCGACATGATTCGCGCCGCGGTGTGAGCGCCAAGGCGCAGCAGCGCGCCGACCCCACAAAGTGACCGCACAAAAACAAACCCCCCGGTGCCTTGCGGCGGCCAGGGGGCGGGTGACATTCCTGCCACCTTTCGGAGATCCGGAGTTAAGTTGTCCGGGGCTCCTGACGCGCAGAAGACTGCGCCGTCTTTGGTTGCCTGACTTGCAGGCAATACAACCTTAGGCGATGCGCGCGCTCGATTCAAGCCTGCCGCTTGATCTGGGCAACTATTTTTTGGCGGCCGGCGATTTGCCGAGCAGCGCCTGCACGATGCCGGCGACGCGCTGTTCGACATCGGCGTCCATCTTGATCGTGCGGCCCCACTCGCGGCTGGTCTCGCCGGGCCACTTGTTGGTTGCGTCCAGCCCCATCTTGCCGCCCAGGCCACTCACCGGCGATGCAAAGTCGAGATAGTCGATCGGCGTCGATTCGACCAGCGTGGTGTCGCGCACCGGGTCCATGCGCGTGGTGATCGCCCACACGACTTCTTTCCAGTCGCGGATGTTGACGTCGTCGTCGGTGACGACGATGAATTTGGTGTACATGAACTGGCGCAAAAAACTCCACAGGCCGAACATCACCCGCTTGGCATGCCCCGGGTAGGCCTTGCGGATCGAGACCACCGCGATGCGGTAGCTGCAACCTTCGGGCGGGAGGTAAAAGTCGGCGATCTCGGCAAACTGCTTTTGCAGGATCGGCACAAAAACTTCGTTCAACGCCACACCGAGCACCGCAGGTTCGTCGGGCGGCTTGCCGGTGTAGGTGGAGTGGTAGATCGGGTCGCTGCGCTGCGTGAGGCGGTCGATCTGGAAGACCGGAAACCAGTCCTGCTCGTTGTAGTAACCGGTGTGGTCGCCAAACGGGCCTTCCAGCGCGTGCAGATAGCCACCGGACTCTTTGAGCCGCACGCCGGTGTCGCTAAAGCCCTCAAAGCCGGGCGCGGCGGTCGGGATGTGGCCTTCGAGCACGATTTCGGCGCTGGCCGGGACTTGCAGCTTCAGTTCACCCTCGCCGACCGAGGTATCGACAACTTCGGTGCGGCCGCCGCGCAGCAGGCCGGCGAACTGGTATTCCGACAGCGTGTCCGGGACCGGCGTGACGGCGCCAAGGATCGTCGCCGGGTCGGCACCCAGCGCCACCGCGATCGGGAACGGCTGCCCCGGATTGGCGCGCGCAAATTCGCGGAAATCCAGCGCGCCACCGCGGTGGGCGAGCCAGCGCATGATCACCTGCCGCGGGCCGATCACCTGTTGGCGGTAGATGCCCAGGTTCTGCCGCTTGCGCGGCTTGGCAACGCTTTGCGGGCCGCGCGTCACGACCAGGCTCCAGGTGATCAACGGGCCGATGTCACCCGGCCAGCAGGTCTGCACTGGCAGCTTGGCCAGATCGACCTCGACGCCGTCGAGCACGACCTCCTGACAGGCGGCGCGACGCACGGTCGCCGGTTTCATGTCCCACACCGCCTTGGCCATCTGGAACAGCTTGCCGGCGTCGCGCAGGCCCTGCACCGGCTCGGGTTCCTTCAGCGCCGCGAGCAAGCGGCCGACGTCGCGCAGCTCTTCGGCCGAGGCCGCGCCCATCCCCAGTGCCACCCGATTCGGGGTGCCGAACAGGTTTGTCAAGCAGGGAATCTTGTAACCCGCTGGGGATACAAACAGCAGTGCAGGCCCGCCCGCGCGGAGCACCGAATCACCGATTGAGGTCATTTCGAGCCTCGGCGATACCGTTTCGGTCACTTTTTGCAGCTGTCCGAAGGTTTCGAGCTGGCTGATGAAGTCGCGCAGGTCGCGGTATTTCATAATCAAAAGCTATTGAAATTCATTGCTTTAGCCTTGACCTGATATAGGTCGCTTCCTAGAATCGGTTCGATTGCCTTGATTGCGGGTTTACCCGAAAGTGTGGAAGCCACGAATCACGCCCCCGCCGCCGGCCCGGCACGCCCAACCGGGCGCGCAACGGCAGCAACGATTATCGCGGTCGCATCGACCCGCCCGGTCTTGAAACCGGCTGACGACGCGCCCGTCGACAACCTGAAGGACGAAGGATGCAAGAAGTTTTTGAAGGTCTTCGGTCGGTCACCCGATCTGCCTGCCGCTCGACCGGGGTCTTTGCCCGCGATGTTGGCAATGGCCTGCTCGAGATTGGCCACAACAGCCTCGCCGCAGTCGGCCTGGCGGTCGTCTCGGTGCTGATTTTTGCAGCTGGCAATGCCGACCTGGTGGACCAGGCGGAGTCTTACGCTCTGGGCTGGCTGCAAGGCCGCCACGAAGCGCGCGCCGAGGCCGACGGCAATGTGCTCGCCGCGGTCAACGAGCCCGACGCCGTGGCGCGGGCCACTGCGGCCGACCCCAAGGCGCTGGACCGCCAGCAGGCCGCCGTGGCGCAATGGATCTCGCGCCGCTACAAGGTCGCGCCGGAGCCGATCAGTCGCCTGGTGCAGGAAGCCTGGGCCATCGGCCAGCGCGCCGGGCTGGAGCCGACGCTGATCCTGGCGATCATGGGCATCGAGTCGAGCTTCAACCCGTTTGCGCAGAGCTCCGTCGGCGCGCAGGGCCTGATGCAGGTCATGACCCGGATCCACGACGACAAGTACACCGCCTTTGGTGGCAACCATGCCGCCTTCGACCCGCTGACCAATCTGCGGGTGGGTGTGCAGGTGCTCAAGGAGTGCATCGCACGCGCCGGCAGCCTCGAAGCCGGCCTGCGTTATTACGTCGGTGCGGCGAACCTGCCCGACGACACCGGCTACACCGCCCGCGTACTGGCCGAGCAGTCGAACCTGAAACGGGTCGCCGAGGGCAAGGCCGTGCCGGTCAATGCACCTTCGGTCTCGGTGACGACGTCGCTGACGACGTCCATGACCACCGCGATCACGTCGGCTTTGCCCGCAGCGCTGGCCGCCAGCGCTGCGCTGTCGCCCGCTCCGGCCGGCAAGGCCGACGAGCCGACCGCCGACGAACGCATCGCCCTGCTGCGCCGTTGATCACACAGCCGCGCGCTTGGGCGTCGCAGCCGCTGAGCGGCACCGCTACACTTCGCAGCCTGCGCGACTGGCGATAGGGGTCGAGCCCAAAACGGGCGCCCGCCCCGAGGTGGTGAACCACCGGGAAGCGCAGGCCGGCCGGCATCGATTTGGTGTGCTGCGCTGGTTTCAGCCGTTCGCCTGGGCAGCCCTCGGCCGACACCCCAACCGGTGCCGGCACCCGTCGGCCCTTCACCCCTGAAGAGGACTGCCATGTTCGACCGCACCCAATCCACCATCGCCAGCATCGACCCCGAAATCTGGGCCGCCATCCAGGCCGAAAACCAGCGCCAGGAAGCGCATATCGAGCTCATCGCGTCGGAGAACTACACCTCGCCGGCGGTGATGGCAGCACAAGGCTCGCAGCTGACCAACAAGTACGCCGAAGGTTATCCGGGCAAGCGCTATTACGGCGGCTGCGAGAACGTCGATGTCGTCGAGCAGCTCGCGATCGACCGCGTGAAGCAACTCTTCGGCGCCAACTTCGCCAACGTGCAGGCCAA
>JANPDN010000161.1:0-10422 GCA_031431555.1 Rubrivivax sp. | reverse complement strand
TGGGGCGTTTGGGGTGGGGGCGGGGCGGGGTTTGTGGGGGCCGCCCCGCCCTGGGGCCCTGGGCGGCGGGGGGGGGCCGGGATTCTTTTCCAAAAAACCCCGCCCCCCCCCCCCCCCCCCCGCCGCCGCACTTGCTGGCGGCAACGTGGGCCTTGCGGCGCTGTAGATACCAAATCGCAACGCCTTCGCGCCGGCGTGATCGGATGCCATTGGCCGTTCGGATAGAGGGTTGCTGCGACCCTGGTCTCGCGGGGGTTGACAGCGATCCCCCCCCCCACGATTCGTGCCGGCTTTGACGGCAGCACGACCGGCGGTGCGCTTCAAGCCGATATTTTATGCAGCTTGAAACAGGGAGATCTTCAGCATGAAGACTGCATTGAAAAGATGGGCCGCCGCTTGTGCGCTGGTGCTGGCGGGTGGCGCCGGTGCTGCCGGAGTGTCGGGCAAGGGCACCTGGGAAACCACCTTGCAACAGCGTTTCCTGGAGAGCGAGACGGTCGCCGATGCCTTCTACGACACCGAACTCAATGTCACCTGGCTGCGCAATGCCAATGTCAACGGCCCGATGAGCTGGGACGACGCCAATGCCTGGGCGGCGAACCTCGTTTTTGGCGGCTACAGCGACTGGCGGCTGCCGACGATGGTCGACACCGGTGGGCCCGGCTGCGCTGACCTGAGTTACGGTGGCGGTACCGACTGCGGCTACCACGTGCAGACCAAGTCCGGCGCCACAGTCTTCAGCGAGCTGGCGCACCTGTGGTACGTGACGCTGGGCAACAAGTCCTTCTACGCGCCGGGATCCGGGGGCTGGCCGCAACAAGGCTGCTGCCTGACCAACAGTGGTGCCTTCGCCAATATGCGGAGCTGGTACTGGTCCGGTCTGGAGTACGCGCCAGATCCGAGCGTCGCGTGGGGTATTGGTTTCGACACTGGGAGCGTTTACGGGTACGGGTATCAGGCCTTCTCCGGCAAGGACGGCATGGGGTATGCCCTGGCTGTGCGCGCCGGTTATTTGCCCCCCATACCGGAGCCTGGCGCCGCGGTGCTGCTGCTGATCGGCCTCGGCGCGTTGGCGACCGCACGGCGGCGGCGGTCGCGTTGATCCTTCGGCGCTGGGGCGCCTTGCAACGATCGCCGCCATTGAAGCTGGGCGTTAGCCGGGCGCATTGGCAGTTCAACGCCCAGCCCGCCACCGGCCCAGCCGGGGTTGGGGTGGCCGGCGTAGAGCATAAGAATTTGCTAAACGAAGCCGGCCACCCCAATCCCGGCTGCGCGAACAACCCGAGCCTTGAGCACCGGCTTGCAGCGCCGCGTCGAACCCAGCCGTGCCCCCAAGCTGACGCCAAGTCGTGACAAGCGCCAGCAAGCCTCAAGCGACTACAATGCCGGCCTGACAGCGCTGCTGTCTCCCGCCGGCCCCGCGCCGCAACGCCCCCGCCTCACCGAAGCTCAAGCAGTCAAAGTGACCGCGCCGGCCCAAGAAACGCGGCGCCAGAGCACCCCGCAGCGCAATCCGACACCCTGAAAATCTGCGCCGCGCGCGTTTTGCCCCTCTGGGCCGAAAGCCAGCGCGCAGAACCCAAGCCAGAGATCGATATCGCGGCCCGATGCCCGGCCGCGCCGATAAACGGACATCCATGAATACCTCCGAGGCTAAACAGGTCCTCGAAACCGCCCTGATCTGCGCCCAGGCGCCGCTGCCGCTGCGCGATATGCGCGCGCTCTTCGATGATCAGGTCGGCACCGATACGCTGCGCGCGCTGCTCGACACCCTGGTGCGCGACTGGGAAGGCCGCGGCGTCGAACTCGTCGCGCTGGCCAGTGGCTGGCGCTTCCAGAGCCGGCCCGAGATGCGTCAATATCTCGACCGGCTGCATCCTGAAAAACCGGCCAAATATTCGCGCGCGGTGCTCGAAACGCTGGCCATCGTGGCTTACCGCCAGCCGGTGACACGCGGTGATATCGAAGACGTGCGCGGCGTCACGGTGACCAGCCAGATCGTCAAGCAGCTCGAAGACCGCGGCTGGATCGAAGTCATCGGCTACCGCGAATCGCCCGGCCGCCCGGGCCTGTACGCAACCACCAAACAGTTTCTCGACGATCTCGGCATCCACAGCCTGGGCCAGTTGCCCGAGCTCGACGGCTTGGGCGAAGGCGCCGGGCCGCTGGCCGAAGTGGTGCCAGCGCTTGAAGCCGCGGACGACGATACCCAGGGCTCGCTGCTGCCGGCGCTCGAGGCGAGCCCCAAGACGCTGCCTGAAGCCGCCTTGGTCGCCGACGCCAATGACGCCATTGACGCCATTGACGCCATTGATGCCATTGATGCCATTGATGCCGAGGCGCCCGCCACCACCCCCAGCGCCACCGCTACCGAAGCCGACAGCAAGTCACAGCAGGACCCCGCCACGCATGAATCCGAACCAAACTGACCCCACTGACGCCGCCGCGGCTGCCCCGGACGCTGTAGCTGCCGAGCCGGGCGAAGCGGCACCGGCGCGCAAGCCGCGTCGCAAGCGGGTCGCCAAGGTGGTCGATCCCGACGGTGGCGAAACCGCCGCCGTGACCGAGCCGCCATCGGCAGCCGGGCCGCAGGCCACCACGCCTGATGGCGATCAGGGCGTGCCGACGCCGCCCGAGCCCAGCGGCCGGGCGGATGCTCAAGACGCCGACGGCGCCGATGGTGCCGAGTCGGGTGATACCGATGGTGCCGACGCCGACGCCGACGCCGACGCCAGTGCCGCTGGCGCGCCGCCGGCGGGCGAGCGCGATAGCGAGGGCCGGCGCCGCCGCCGCAATCGCCGCCGCGGCAAACGTGGCGCCGATCGTGGGCCGCAGGCTGACGGCAGCGACGCCGCGCAAGACCAACCGGTGCAGCATCTCGGCCCGTTGCCACCGGGCGACGTCGTCGAGCTATTTGCGCAGGTCATCTCCGGCGAGGTCGATCCCGAACCGGCGGTGCACCCGGCATCGGGCACCGAAGTTGTCGCCCCAAGGCAAGCCGAAGTGCAGGCAGCCGCCGCAGCTGAACCCGCAGCGGCCGAAACGCCGGCTGATGTCGATCTCGATCTCTCGGTGAGTGCTCAGGCCGCGATCGCCAGCAACGGCGACGGTGACAGCGAGAGTGATGAAGTTGGTGAGCGCGCCGACACGCCGCGTGCCGCCCTCGGCGCGCAAGACCCGGGCAAACGGGTGCTCGCCCCCGAGCCCGACGCGCCCAAGCTGCACAAGGTGCTGGCGCAGGCCGGTGTCGGGTCGCGGCGCGACCTCGAAGAGATGATCGCCACCGGCCGCGTCGCGGTGAACGGCCAGCCGGCGCATACCGGTCAGCGCATTTCCTTTGGCGACCGCATCACGGTCGACGGCAAGCCGGTGCGGGTGCGCATCGCGCCGCCGCCGCGGGTGCTGGCGTACCACAAGCCGGCCGGCGAGGTCGTCACGCATGACGACCCGCAGGCGCGGCCGACGGTCTTCCGCCGCCTGCCGCGCTTGCAGCAGGGCAAGTGGCAATCGGTGGGCCGGCTCGATATCAATACCGAAGGCCTGCTGCTGTTCACCAACTCTGGCGACCTGGCCAACCGGCTGATGCACCCGCGCTTTGGCGTCGAACGTGAATACGCGGTGCGTGTGCTCGGCGAGGTCTCGCAGGAGCAGCGCGAGCTGCTGCTCGCGGGTGTCGAGATCGACGGCCAGGCGGCGGCGTTTCGCAGCATCGAAGACGGCGGTGGCGAAGGTGCCAACCGCTGGCTGCGGGTGGTCATCACCGAAGGCCGCAACCGCGAAGTGCGCAAGCTGTTCGAGTCGGTGGGCCACGCGGTGAGCCGGCTGATCCGCATCCGCTACGGCGCGGTCGTGCTGCCGCGTGGATTGAAGCGCGGGGTCTGGGTCGACCTGAGCACCGGCGATGTCGCCGCGCTGCAGCAGGCCTGCGGGCTGGTGCGCGCCGACGGGCCGCGCGGCGAGCAGCGGGGTGGTGAACGCGGAAACGAACGCGGAAACGAACGCGGAAACGAGCGCGACGGCCATCGTGGCGGCGAACGCAGCCCCGATGCGGCCGGACCCGACAGCGACCGCCGCGGTCGCCGCGGTGGCCGCCGCGGCGGGCGTGGGCCGCGTCGCGAGGGCGAGGTCGATCGCCCGCCGATGCAGCGTGAAGCACGCGAGCCGCGCGAGCCGCGCGAACCGCGCCAGCCGGTTGACCCGCGCCTGCCCAAGTCTGAACAGCGGATGGAGTTTCGCGAAGGTGACGATGCCGAAAATCGCGGCCCGATCCCGAACCCTTTGCAGCAGACCTACGACAAACGTGCGATCCAGTTGGCGCGCAAACAGCGTGAGTTTTCTGAAGATGGCCCGATCCCGAATCCGCTGCAGCAGACCTACGACAAACGCGCGCTGCAGCAAGCCGAGCGCGTGCCGGTACGCGAGACGGACGACGACGGCCCGATCCCGAACCCGTTGCAGCAGACCTACGACAAGCGGTTTGCGTCGGGCGCCAAGAGCGGTGGCGGTCAGCGTGGCGGCCAACGCGCGGGTGGTGGCGGTGGCCAGCGAGGTGCTGGTGGCCCCGGCGGCCTGGGCGGCCAGGGCGGCCATCGTGGCTCCGGCGGGCCGGGAGCGCCGGGCGGCCCCGGTGCGCCGCGGCGACGCAAGAAGCCCGCCGGCGCCGGTGGCGGTGGCGGTGGCGGTGGCGGTGGCGGTGGCGGTGGCAGTGGCGGTGGCGATCGCGATCGCCAGCCGGACCCGCTGCGCACGGCGGTCGGCTACATCGGCGGCGATGCCTTTCTCAAGAAGGCCGGCGGCGGGCGGCGTGGTGGCAAGGGCGGTGGCGGCCGCAGCGGGCGCTGATCGGCGGCACGCCAGCTAGAATCCAAGGCTTTGTTCACATCGCTATCCGACCAAGAATCGCAGGAGAAAAACCATGGCCATCGAACGCACGCTGTCGATTATCAAACCCGACGCGGTGGCAAAAAATGTCATCGGGCAGATTTACGCCCGCTTTGAGTCGGCCGGCCTGAAGGTGGTTGCCGCGCGCATGGTGCACCTGTCGCGCGCCGACGCCGAGGCCTTTTACGCGGTGCACAAGTCACGGCCGTTTTTTGCCGACCTGGTCAAGTTCATGAGCTCCGGCCCGGTCATGATTCAGGCCCTTGAAGGCGAAGGCGCGATCGCCAAGAACCGCGACCTGATGGGCGCCACCGACCCGAAAAAGGCCGACAAGGGCACGATCCGCGCCGACTTTGCCGACAGCATCGACGCCAACGCGGTGCATGGCTCCGACGCCGCCGAGACCGCGGCCGTTGAGATCGCCTTTTTCTTCCCCGGCATGAACGTCTACAGCCGCTAAGTACAGGCCGATGGTCAACCTGCTCGACTTCGACCTCGACGGGTTGGCCGCGTTTTGTGCCGGCCTGGGCGAAAAGCGCTTCCGCGCGGTCCAGCTCTACCGCTGGATCCACCAGAAGGGCCAGGCCGACTTCGAGCAGATGTCGGACCTGGCCAAGTCGCTGCGCAGCAAACTTGGCGGTGTCGCCGAAGTGCGCGCGCTCTCGATGATCTCCGAGCAGGTCTCGGCCGACGGCACCGTGAAGTGGCTGTTCGATGTCGGCGGTGGCGATGCAGTCGAAACCGTGTTCATCCCCGAGGCTGACCGCGGCACCTTGTGTGTGTCGTCTCAAGCAGGGTGCGCAGTGGGCTGCCGTTTTTGTTCGACCGGGCACCAGGGTTTCAGCCGCAACCTGAATGCCGGCGAGATCGTGGCCCAGCTCTGGTTTGCCGAACATCGGCTGCGCGCACGCCAGCAGCCCGTGACCAGCGAACGCCAGATCGACAACGTCGTGATGATGGGCATGGGCGAGCCGCTGCAAAACTACGCCGCGCTGGTGCCGGCCCTGCGCACGATGCTCGACGACCATGCCTACGGCCTGTCGCGCCGGCGCGTGACGGTATCGACATCGGGCGTGGTGCCGATGATCGACCGCCTGCAGCTGGACTGCCCGGTGGCGCTGGCGGTGTCGCTGCATGCGCCCAACGATGCGCTGCGCAGCGACCTGGTGCCGCTGAACCGCAAGTATCCGCTGCGCGAATTGATGCAGGCCTGCCAGCGGTATCTGGCCGCGGCGCCGCGCGACTTCATCACCTTCGAGTACTGCATGCTCGACGGTGTCAACGACACCCCGGCGCTGGCCCATGAACTGATCGCGCTGGTGCGCGGCTTGAGCCTGGCGTCGTCCACACCGGTGGCCTGCAAGATCAACCTGATCCCGTTCAATCCCTTTCCCGCATCGGGGCTCAAGCGCTCGTCGGCCGCCCGCGTGCAGGCCTTTGCCCGCATCCTGCAGGACGCTGGCATCGTGACCACGGTGCGCAAGACGCGCGGCGACGATATCGACGCTGCCTGCGGCCAGCTCGCCGGCGAGGTGCAGGACCGCACTGACGCCAAGGCGCGCCGCGGCCGCGCACCGATCCCGATCTACGCTGCGGCGTTGGAGGCGCGGCCATGATGCGCAAAACTCTGCCTGCAGCGGGCCGCGGCACGGGCCGTGGTGGGGTCGGCGGCGGTGACGTCGGTGCGCTGCTGCTGCTGTTGGCGGCGCTGCTGACGGGCTGCGCGATCCCGATCGCCGAAACCAAGGGCGACAGCGCCGACCTCAAGACCAGCTCCGACCAGACCAGCGCCGAGCGGCGCGCGCAACTGCGCCTGGAACTGGCGGCGGGTTACTTTGGCCGCGGCCAGTACACCACCGCGCTCGACGAGGTCAAGCTGGCGATCGCCGCCAAGCCCGAAGTCCCCGAGGCCTTCAATTTGCGCGGGCTGATCTACGCCGCGTTGGCCGAGCCCAAGCTGGCCGAAGAAAGCTTCCGACGCGCGCTGCAACTGGCGCCGCGCGACCCCGACACCATGCACAATTTCGGCTGGTTTTTGTGCCAGGAGAGGCGTTACCCGGACGCCGAAGTGCAGTTTCGCAACGCGCTGGCGCAGCCGCAATACCGCGACCCGGCGCGCACCCTGTTCACGCAGGGTGTGTGCCAGGCACGCACCGCGCGCTGGGCCGAAGCCGAGGGTTCCTTGTCCAAGGCCTACGAGATGGACCCGGGGAACCCGATGACCGCCTACAACCTGAGCGACGTGTTGTACCGCCGCGGCGAGTTCGAACGCGCGCGGTTTTATCTGCGCCGGGTCAATGCGCAGCAGGACGTGTCCAACGCGCAGACGCTGTGGCTGGCCGCGCGCATCGAAAACAAGCTCGGCAACCCGTCTGGTGCGCGCTCGCTGGGCACGCAGTTGCGCGACCGTTTCCCGCAGTCGCCAGAAGCGCTGTCTTTCGACCGGGGGCGCTTCGATGACTGAGGCCGACAGCCGACTGGGTGCAACCGCGCCGACGACGTCGACCACGGCCGGCGCGATGCTGCGTGCCGCGCGGGAAAGCCAGGGCATGCATATCGCGCTGCTGGCCGCGGCGATCAAGGTCTCGCCGCGCAAGCTCGACGCGCTCGAACACGATCGTTATGGCGAACTCACCGACGCGACCTTTGTGCGCGCGCTGGCGCAGACGGTTTGCCGGGCGCTCAAGATCGATGCCGCGCCGGTGCTGGCGCTGCTGCCGCAGGCCAACGTGTCGCCGCTCGGTGCTGCCAACGCCGGCTTGAATACCCCGTTTCGCGAACGGCCTGGGCGTGGTGAGCCGGCCAATTCGATGCCCCAGCGGCCGCTGGTATGGGCCGGCCTGCTGCTCGTGGCGGCCGCGGTGCTGGTCGCATTTGCGCCGCCTTCGGTTTGGCAGTGGGTCGCCGGCGAAGAGCCTGCTGCCGGTGCTGCTGCGGCGTCGGTGTCGGCAGCAGCGGTGGCGGCCGCACCGGCGAGCACCCCGCTGGTCAGCGGCGGCGTGGCGGCACTGGTGAACTCGCCCGCAGGTGCCGCATCGGCCGCCGCCGGCCCGGCCGCGCCAACGGTGGAGACCGTGCACGTCGCGCCCAGCGACCGCGCCGCCGGTGACGGCGCACCGAATGCCACCACCTTGTCGACCAGCGAGGCTTCGTGGATCGAAGTTGTCGATGCCCATGGCGCGACCTTGTTGTCGCGCCTGCTGCCGCCGGGGGAGACGGTGACGCTGCTTGGGGCCTTGCCACTGAAATTGAAGATCGGCAATGCGCGCGCGACGCAGGTTGTTTTTCGCGGCCAGCCGGTGGATCTGGTGAGCGCGGCCCGTGACAACGTGGCGCGCCTCGAACTGAAGTGACCCCAGCCCGGCACCACATCCGACCATGACCGACACCGACCCCGATTTCATCGCTGCCACGGGCACTGCGCCGCGTCGCTCGCGCCAGGCGCGTGTCGTCTGGGGCAGCCGCGTCGTCACAGTCGGCGGCGACGCGCCGGTGCGGGTGCAGTCGATGACCAATACCGACACCGTGCAGGTCATCGAAACCGCGATCCAGGTCAAGGAGCTGGCGCAGGCCGGCTCGGAGATGGTGCGCATCACGGTCAACACGCCCGAGGCGGCGGCCGCGGTGCCGCATATCCGCGAGCAGCTCGACCGCATGGGCATCGATGTGCCGCTGATCGGCGACTTCCACTACAACGGCCACACGCTGCTGACGCAATTTCCCGACTGCGCCGCGGCGCTGTCCAAGTACCGCATCAACCCGGGCAATGTCGGCAAGGGCCGCAAACGCGACCCGCAGTTTGCGCAGATGATCGAAGCCGCTTTGCGCCACGACAAGCCGGTGCGCATCGGCGTCAACTGGGGCAGCCTCGATCAGGAACTGCTGGCTTCGCTGATGGACCTAAACGCCGCCCGCACATTGCCCTGGGACGCCAAGCCGGTGATGTACCAGGCGCTGATCCAGTCGGCGCTGCAATCGGCCGAAGAGGCCAAGTTGCTGGGCATGAACCCGGACCAGATCATCATCAGCTGCAAAGTTAGCGGCGTGCAAGACCTGATCACCGTGTACCGCGCGTTGAGCCGGCGTTGCGACTACGCGCTGCACCTGGGGCTGACCGAAGCCGGGATGTCGACCAAGGGCACGGTGGCGTCGGCGACGGCGCTGGCGGTGCTGCTGCAAGAAGGTATTGGCGACACGATCCGCGTCAGCCTGACGCCGCAGCCCGGCGAAGCACGCACGCAAGAGGTGCTGATCGCGCTGGAAATTTTGCAGTCGCTCGGCCTGCGCACCTTCAACCCGAGTGTCACCGCCTGCCCCGGCTGCGGCCGCACCACGAGCACGACTTTCCAGGAGCTCGCCAAGCAGATCGACGACCACCTGCGCTCGATGATGCCGGTCTGGAAAGTGCAGTATCCGGGCGTTGAAACGCTCAGGGTCGCGGTCATGGGCTGCATCGTCAACGGCCCCGGCGAGAGCAAACATGCCGATATCGGCATCAGCTTGCCGGGCACCGGCGAGGCGCCTGCAGCGCCGGTGTTCATCGACGGCGAAAAGGCGATGACGCTGCGCGGCGAAGGCATCGTCCAAGAGTTTCACAAGATCGTCGAAAGTTATATCGAGCGCCGTTTTGGGTCGGTGACCGCAGCGCATTGACGCTCGCCCGTCAGCCGACCCCCAACCCTCGACTTCAGCGGCGCTTTTCGCGCCAGTCACAGCGCGGACCACAGCGCCACCACAGCGCCAACAACACCATGCCCGATCAACTGCGTGCCGTCAAAGGCATGAACGACATCCTGCCGCCGGACTCGGCACGCTGGGAATGGTTCGAGAGCACCGTGCGTGCCTTGATGCGCCGCTACGGCTACCAAAATGTGCGCACGCCGATCGTCGAGCCGACCGCGCTGTTTGTGCGCGGCCTCGGCGAGGTCACCGACATCGTCGAGAAGGAGATGTACTCCTTCATCGACAGCATGAACGGTGACGCGCTCACGCTGCGCCCGGAAAATACCGCTGGCGTGGTGCGCGCGGCGATCGAACACAACCTGCTCTACGACGGCCCCACGCGCCTGTTCTACCTCGGCGCGATGTTCCGCCACGAGCGGCCGCAGCGTGGGCGCTACCGCCAGTTCCACCAGGTCGGCGTCGAAGCGCTGGGTTTTGCCGGGCCCGAGGTCGACGCCGAAGTCATCCTGATGTGCCGCAGCCTGTGGCGCGACCTGGGGCTGACTGACGTGCGGCTGGAGCTCAACAGCCTGGGCCAGCCCGACGAACGCCTGGTGCACCGCGCCGCGCTGATCGCGCACTTCGAAGCCCACCGCGAGCAGCTCGATGCCGACGCGTTGCGCCGCCTGCACAGCAACCCGCTGCGCATCCTGGACAGCAAAAATCCGGCGCTGCGCGGCATCGTCGAGGCGGCGCCGAAGCTGATCGATTTTCTCGGCGCGGCCTCGCTCAAGCATCTCGCCGGTGTGCGCGCCGCGCTGGATGCCGCCGGCCAGCCCTACACCATCAGCCCGCGCCTCGTGCGCGGCATGGACTACT
>JANPDN010000160.1:0-25570 GCA_031431555.1 Rubrivivax sp. | reverse complement strand
GTGGCGAGCTCGATGCCGTAGCGCTTTTTCAAGTCGAGATCGGCGATCTTGCTGAACGGTGTCGGCGCACCCGCCCAGCCGACCGAGATGTACTTCTTGCCCGGCTGGTCCTTGAGCTTGTCGACGATGCGCTGCAAGCCGGCGGTGAAATCGGTGGTGCCCACCGGCAGGTATTCCTCGTGCACGATCTTGGCGTGTTTGACATATTCCTTGGCCGCCTTGACACCGTCGCGGCCGAAGGCGTTGTCGTTGGCCAGCGTGGCGACGACAACGCCGGGTTTGTCAAACGCCGCCGCATTCGCTGCCGCGTCCTGCGACGAATTGCGGCCGGTGCGGAAGATGTACTTGTTCCACTTGTCGCCGGTGATCGAGTCGGCCACCGCGGGCTCGACGAGCAGGATCTTTTTGTATTCCTCTGCCACCGGCAACATCGCCAGCGCGACTGGCGACGCGGTCGGGCCGACCGCGATATCGACCTTGTCGTCGCCATACGCGGCGGCGAGCAAGGTCTTGCCCACATCGGGCTTGCCCTGGTCGTCTTTTTCGATCACGACCAGCTTGCGGCCTGCCACCATCATGGTGCCGCCAGTGGCGTAGTCCAGCCCCATCTGGAAGCCGGTGATGGTCTGCTTGGCATAGGCCTCGAGCGGCCCGGTCTTGCTGGCGATGATCGCGATTTTGATATCCGGCTTGCCCTGCGCCAGTGCCAGCGGCGTGGCGACGAACAGGCCGGTGAGGCCTAGGGCCGAGATCAGGGCGAGTGGGGTCAGGCGGCGTTTCATGTGCGGGGCTCCTCGATGCGGTGGCGCTGGTGCGTGCGGTGCACGCTGACCACCACAGGCGATTGCAAGCGCCGTGCCCGTTGCTGCGCCGCCGCGGCAGGCCCGCGGGTTGTCACGGATGCTGCGCTGGGCGCGGCCTCGGGCCGACGCGGCATGCGGCTACATTCGGCCGGGTGATCCGCCGCCAACCGAACCCGCCCGCCGCCTGCAATCCAGACACGCTGCCTGGATTGCACACAGCCCGGGGCCGCTGTCGTAGCGAACCACAGCCCCTGACACGATGACCGAAGCCGATCTCGAAGCCGGCCTTGCCGGCCTGGAGCGTCTGCGCGGCAATGTTGCCGACGAGGTGCTCGACGTCGCCCGCTCGGCGCTCTCTGAGCGCCTGAGCACGCTGCGTGCCGGCGAGTTGCCCGAGCGCCGGCTCAAGCAGGTGACGGTGATGTTTGTCGATATCGTCGGCTCCACCGCGCTCGGCCGCGGCCTCGACCCTGAAACGCTGCAGCTGGTGATGGACGGCGCGTTGGCGCGTTTCACGCAGATCGTGCAACGCTTCGGCGGTCATGTCCTGCAGTACGCTGGTGACGGCCTGCTCGCCGCCTTTGGCACCGTCGTGTCGCGCGAGGATGACGCCGAGCAGGCCGCGCTGGCCGGCCTGGCGATCATCGACGCCACCCGCGCGCTGGCCGCTACCGTGCAGCGGGATCACGCGCGCGCCGGCTTCGATGTGCGTGTCGGGCTGCACACCGGCCCGGTGCTGCTCGGCGGTGGTGTCGACGGCGAGCACACGATCCGCGGCATCACGGTGAGCATCGCCGCGCGCATGGAGCAGTCGGCGCCGGCCGGGCGCTTGCGCATCAGCCGCGAAACCCAGCGCCTGGTGCATACACGATTCGATCTCAGCGCGCAGGCGCCGATCACGGTCAAAGGTGCGCCCGAGCCGCTGCAGACCTGGCTCGTCGATCGTCATCGCAATGACAGCGGCGACACCGTGCGCGGCGGCGCGATCGACATCCGCAGCGCCCTCGTCGGCCGCGACGCCGAGCTGGCCACCCTGCAAGCGGCTTGGCTGGTTTTGTTGCAGCCGGGCAGCGGCCTGCGCCTGACCGCCATCGTCGGCGAAGCCGGCCTGGGCAAGAGCCGGCTCATCGCCGAATGGCGGGCCTGGGCGCAAGGCCAGGTTCGGCAGGCGGCGCGCGCAGTGACCTGGATCGACGCTGCGGCGCAGCCGTCGACCGAACGCGCACCCTACACATTGCTGCGTCGCGTTTTCGAACGCTTGCTCGGCCTGCATGACGGCGGCAGTGCCGAGCAGGCGCGCGAACGCTTCAGCGAAGCGGTCGTGGCCGGCAGCACGCCGGGAGAGATCGCGCAGGCGCAGGCGCACCTGCTCGGGCATCTGATCGGCATGGACTTCAGCGCCAGCCCGCATGTGCGCGGCATCCTGCTGCAGGCCGGCCAGGTGCGGGCACGCGCCTACCAGGCGGCCACCGACCTGCTGCGCCGCGCGGCAGGGGCGCAGCCGCTGCTGGTGCTGGTGTCTGATCTGCATTGGGCCGATCACGGCAGTCTGGACTTCTTGCAGCACCTGGCGCAGCAGCCCGGTTTGCAGCAGCTCTGGCTGGTCGTCACCGCGCGGCCGGCGATCGACGAGCGGCAGCCTTCGTGGCGGGCGCTCGAAACCGAGCGCATCCCTCTGCAAGCGCTGGCGCCAGCGCAGCGCGAGCAACTTGCCGACCATCTGCTCGCGCCGCTGGCTAACGCTGCACCCGAGCTGCGGTCGCTGCTCGTGGCGCGCGCCGAAGGCAACCCCTATTTCATGGAAGCGCTGGTGCAGATGCTGCTCGACAGCGGCGCGCTTCAAGCCGTTGGCGGCGACGGCCCGGCCAGCTGGACCTGGCACCCCGAGCGCCACGATCCAGCGCGGCTGCCAACCACGCTGAACGGCGTCTTGCAAGCGCGCCTGGATGTGCTGCCGCAAGCCGAAGCGCTGGCCCTGCAGCAGGGTGCCGTGATCGGCGTGCAGTTTGACGCGCCGGCACTCGCTGCGGTTGCGCCGGATGCACCGGCGCGCTTGCCGGCCTTGCTGCAGCGCGGCCTGCTGCTGCTTGCCAGCAGCACTGCCCAGGAGCCCGCCAATGACGCTGCGAAGCAACCCACGCCGGGCGCATCACCGGCACGCGCGCCGCGTTATCAGTTTGGCCACCAGTTGATGCAGCAGGCGGCCTACGAGCGCCTGCTCAAGCCCGAAAAGCGCGCCGCGCACCAGCGCGCCGGCGCCTGGTTCGGCGGGCTGGCGGATGCCGGCAATGATGCCCAACTGGCCACTGCTGCCGAACATCTTGACCGCGCCGGCGACCGCGCCGGCACCAGCCGCTACAGTCTTTGCGCGGCGTTGTACCTGGCCGCGCGGTATGCCCACGACGAGGTTGTCTTTCAGGCCAGCCGCGCCTTGCAGCACGCCGACGATGATGACCTCGGCGCGCGCTGGCCGGCGCTGCTGGCACGCCAGCGCGCCTTGCGCATTCGCGGCGATGACAGCGCGCAGCATGCCGACCTGGACCTGTTGGCGGGCATCGCAGCGACCACCGGCGACGCGGTGCAACAGGCCACCGTGGCCGTGCGGCGAGTGGTCGCGCATGACGAAGCCGGTCAGCCGCAGCGCGCCATCGAGCACGCCGCCGCGGCGTTGGCGCTGGCGCAGCAGGCCGGCGACGCGGCGCTCGAGTTGGCGACCTTCAGTGCCTGGGCCGGCGCCTTGCGCGCCACCGGCGACCACAGCCGGGCGCACGCCATCGCCAGCCAAGGCCTGGCCCGCGCCCGCGCGCTCGGCCTGCGGCGCAGCGAAAGTGAAATGCTGATCAGCCTGGCCGCGATCCACAACGAAAGCGGCGACAGCGCCGAAGCCAGCACGCTGCTGCGCCAGGCGCTGGCAATCGACCACGAACTCGGCGACCGCTTTGGTGAATGTTTGGGGCGCCTGAACCTTGGCGTCGCGGCGCTGCAGCATGCGCAGTTTGATGCCGCGCGGGCCGAGTTCGATAGCGCACGCGCGCTGGCCCGCCTGCTCGGGCGCCGGCAGCTCGAGATCCCGGCGCTGCTGAACCTGTCGGCGCTTGAACTGGCGCTGGGCCGCTGCGCCGCGGCCGCCGAACTTGCCGTCGAGGCGGCTGCCATGGCCCATACGCTGCGGCATACGGAGTTCGAGGCCTTTGCGCGGCTCAGCGAAGGCTCGGCACAGCTCGAGCTGGGCGACGCCGCCGCCGCGCGCAGCGCGTTGCAGGCAGCCTGCGACGGCATGCTGGCGCTGGGCATGTCACATCTCGCGGTGGAGGCCCAGGCCGGCCTGGCGCGCGCCGCACTCGACACCGGCGCTGCTGCGCAGGCGCTGGCGCAGCTCGAGCCGGTATTGGCGCTGCATGCCGAACAAGGGCATTTCAACGGCACCGAGCGACCGCTAACGATCTACCTCATCGGCTGGCAAGTCCTGCACGCCGTGGCCGACAAACGCGCCGCGGGCTGGCTGCAATCGGCCTGGCAAGCGCTGCTGGCTAAGGCGGCGAAACTGGCCGATGCAGCTGATCGTGAACGCTTCATCGCCGCCCATCGGCACCACGCCGAACTGCGGCGCCTGGCGCTGGCGAACGGGCTGGCGAACGTGCTCGGCTGAAGGCGGCGCAGTCGCGCCGCGCAGGCTCAGCGCTGGCGGCGGCGGCGGGCTGCGATGCCGGCCACCATCAGCAGGCCGGCGGCCAGCGTCGCCGCGGTGCCGGCCTCGGGGACGGGCGACGTCGATGGCTCGAAGAGATGCAGGCTGACGGTTTCGATGCGCTGGCCGGTCGCTGGCGTCTGCAAGAACATCAGCATGCTGCGGTAGGTGCCCACCAGCGGATCAGGCTGACCCTTGATCCAGGCGTCGTCATACAGGTAGTAGCCGCTCCAGGGGCGGACGCGCTGGACCACCAGGTTCGGGCCGAGCTCGATCGATTCGGTCCAGCGGCCCGAGAGCACGATCACGAAGCTGCCGATCACGTCGGCGTTGAATGCCAGCTCACCGACGTCAAGGCCACCAGGGACGGCCTTCTCGATACTCGTCGCGTTGAAAAGCGCGTTGGTGCTGCCGGCGTCAATGGCCAGCAGGGAGTCGGTAAAGACCGACCAGCTGCCCGCGCCGAAACCGCCCACACCCGCCAGCGCCGACACCTCGGCGGCGGATTCCGCATAGGGTTTGAAACCCGAGCACAGGTCAGCGTTGCCACGCAGGTTGGCGACATCGCAGACACCGAGCATCGGCACCGGCGCCGCCTGGAACGGCCCGCCGCCATCGCGCGACGCGGTGACACTGCGTTGGGCCTGTGCCGGTAGCGCCAGCAGCAGCGCCGAAGTGACAAGCGCTGCAGCGACAAACCCGCTGCGAAAGGTGATCCGGTTCAGCATCGGCGACTCCACTCATTGGTTGTTGTTGGTGAAGTCGATTATTGGTGCCCGCGGCGCCGCTTTGCCCCCCCACCCGCGGGATAGCCATTCGGCGCGGAGTCGGGGCGCGGCTCAGCCCGGCGCGGCTGCGCGCAGCAGGATCGGCACCAGCGCGCCCGGCGCACTGACCATCGGGCAATGCCCGGTCGCCATCTCGACAACCTGCCAGCCGGCGGTCGAGCGCACCCGCTGGCGCGACAGGTCGATGGTCGGATAAGCCGGCTGGTTGCAGTCGATGAAAAACCGCGGCAGGCCAGCCAGCCGCGTTTCGTCAAACTGCAGCGGCTCGCCATAGCCGCCAAAAGGATGCGCCACCTGGCGACGCAACAACCAGTCGCGGTCGGCGCCCGCGAGGCCAAAACCCGCCGGGTCGCCGGGCGGCAGGGCGTTGTCGTTGGCCTCGGCCAGGGCCTTGCGCTGGGCGCGCACTTCGGCGCTGTGTCGGCTGCCCCAGGATTCACCCGGCAGCGGCGCCATCGCATCGACGTAGATCAGCGCGTGCAGGCGCGTTTGGCCTTCATTCAGCAGCACATCGGCGGCGCCAGTGATGACCATGCCGCCGTAGCTGTGGCCGACGAGCACGACGTCGCCCAGCTCTTCGGCACGCACCAGCGCGAGCACATCGTTGACATGGTCGTGCACGCCGATGCCGGCGTGGCGCAGGTGTGCACGTTCGCCGTCGCCGGTGAGCGTGACGGCATGGACTTCATGCCCGGCGGCACGCAGCGGCGCGAGGACGCGGCGCCAGATCCAGGCACCGCCCCAGGCGCCGTGGACGAGCACGATCGTGGGTTTGCGGGTGGGGCCATTGATGAGCTTGTTCGGCTCGGGTTCGGTGCTGTCGGCGGTCGTCGTCATGGGCGTTCCGGGTGGTCCAGTTCGGGGTACCTCGCGAGCCGGTCGTACAAGGCGGCACGCGACATCTTCAGCAACTTCGCCGCCGCGGCGCGGTTGCCCGCGGTGGCCTTCAGCGCTGCGGCAATCGCCGCGCGTTCGACCGCGGCTACCTGGTCTGGCAGTGGCGCAAACGTGGTGTGACTGGCGTTGCTGGCGCTGTCGGCCTTGCTTTCGGCCGCCGCGTCGCCCGGCTCGCCGGTCCGCGCCACGGGCCTCCAACGTTCGAAATGAGCGGCACCGAGGACCAGGTCGTCGGTCATCAGCACCGCCTGCTCGAGGGTGTTGCGCAGCTCGCGGATATTGCCCGGCCAGGCTTGAGCGGCAAGCAAGTCGATCGCGTCGTGGGCCAGGCTGCGCCCGGGCAGGCCGCTGCGGCGCGCGATATCGTCGATCAGCGCTTCGACCAGCGCCTCGATATCGTCGAGCCGATCGCGCAGCGGCGGCAGCTTGATCGGCAGCACGTTGAGCCGGTAATACAGATCGGCGCGAAAGCGACCATCCGCGACCATCGCGGCGAGGTCACGCCCGGTGGCAGCGATCACCCGGACGTCGATGCGCTCAAGCCGGTTCGAGCCGACGGCTTCGACTTCCTGCTCCTGCAGTACCCGCAGCAGTTTGGATTGCAAGGCCAGCGGCATGTCACCGATCTCGTCGAGAAACAGCGTGCCGCCGTCGGCGAGTTTGAATTTGCCTTCGCGGCCCTTGCGGTCGGCGCCGGTAAATGCGCCTGGCGCGACGCCAAAAAACTCGGCCTCGAGCAGCGCCTCGGGCACCGCCGCGATATTCACGCCGACAAAAGCCTTGTTGGCGCGCGCACCAGCGGCGTGGATCGCATGCGCGAGCAGTTCTTTGCCGGTGCCGGTTTCACCGAGCAGCAGCACCGTCGCGTCGGTCTGCGCGACGCGACGCGCCTGGCGTTTGACTTCGAGCGCCGCCGGGCTCGAGCCGATGAAAGTCGCGATGGTGTATTTCGGCCGGCGCTGCTCGGCGAGCTGGCTGCGCGCGCGGTCGAGTTCGGCCTGCGCGCGCGTGAACTTGGTGATCAGCGGCTGCATCGTCGACTCGGGGTGGTCCATCAGGACCAGGCCGATCGCACCGATGACGACACCGGCGTCGTCGCGCAACGGCAACCGGCTGACCAAAAAGGTGCCCGCCTGGTTGCTCAGCAGGTCGACCAGGATCGGCCGGCCGCTGTCAATCACCTGCGCCATCAGCGTATTCGGCACCACGTCTTCGACCCGCTTGCCGACAAACTGCGCTTCGCTGTCGAAACCGAGCGCCGGCAAAAAGGATTTGTAGCCGTCGCTGATCCAGACCACGCGGTGGTCGCGGTCAACGACCATCATGCCCATCGCGGCACGCGCAAAGACGTCGAACATGCTGCGCGCGGCCAGGGCCAGCAGCGCGTCGGCATCGGTGGGCAGGGTCGGCGGGTTCGGGTCAGGCGGCTGCGCTGGGGGCATCCGCCGATTGTCGCGCGCCCGGTGCGCAGCGCACCGGGCGGGAGCTTGCAACGTCAGTCGCGGCGCATGCGGCGCCGGCGCGCGAGGCCGACC
Source organism: Rubrivivax sp. (assembly GCA_031431555.1). GTDB lineage: Bacteria > Pseudomonadota > Gammaproteobacteria > Burkholderiales > Burkholderiaceae_C > Rubrivivax. The sequence continues at coordinate 17,859 of JANPDN010000160.1, read as the reverse complement.
ACCAGGCCGAGGCCGGCAAACATCATCAGGTAGGTCGCCGGCTCGGGCACCACGACCACGCGCATCGCCGCGCGGCCGACTTCAACACCCTGGAAATTGAACGCGACCAGGGCGAAAGTGTACTCGCCCGTGGCGGTATTGCTGAACGGCGAAAACGTCGGCGGCGCGATCGCGGCCGAAGGTGCGGCCAGAAAAGCCATGCCCAGGTTCCAGGAGTTCGACCACTGCGTGCCCGCCGCCGGAGAGGGGAGCGCACCGAAGTTGACGACGCCGTGGCCGCCCTCGGCATTGCCTGCGGCCGGGTCGAAGTCGTATTTCAGTTGGAAGAAGTGGGTCGCCGGTGCGGTGGTCGACGGCAAGCCGGGGTCGACATAGAAGTCGAAGTTCCACATCGCAAAGGCCGGGTTGCCGGTGTCGGGCCCGACTGGCGCGGTGTACGTGCCCATGCCGTCGTTCGTCACCGCTGGATTCGAGAATCGCGGCGTCGCGTTCAGGCCCAGGGTGATGCCGTCAACGACTGTGATCGTGACTTGCGTGTTGTCGATACCCGACGACACGTTCGAGCCGTTGAATGTGGCCGCAGGCAATGCACCAAACGACGAGTAGGTGGGCGAGATGGGTTGGGCCATCGCGCCGCTGCTCGCCACCCCCATCGTGGCCAGTGCAATGGCCAAGGTTCTGGACGCGTTTTTCATTCGAAGATCCCCCCGTGGATGCATCAGCAGAAGCATCGACCGCGGTCGCCGCCAGTCCCGGGCTGATGATCCGGAACCGGGCTTCGGAAAATACTCCGGCGAGCGCCCGGCGTCGATGACAAACCAGCCCCTGCCCCCCGCAAGCAAGCGGCGGTAGAAACCCGCGCACCCAGCGTCGGCGATGCAACGCACGCGGCGCCCGGCCTTAGCACCACCACCGATGAGTGGGTGCCGCGCTGGCTCCACCCGGATCGTCAAACCACCCTTGGAGGAATCATGAAATCACTGCTGCTTTCCGGCCTGGTTCTCGTGTCGGCGCTGCCGCTGTCCACCTCCAGCGCGAATGCAACGCCGTTTGATGTCGCCTGTACCGCCGTCGTCATCGCCGGCAGCAGTGGCAACCAAACACCAGCTGCAGCTTTGACGCTGGCGCGGGCTTCGAGATCTCCAGCCTGACGCTGTTCAGCACCCCCGACTATGCCGGCGGCACTCAGGTCGACTTCAGCTACGCGTCGATTCCGGCGCCGTTGTTGACACCGCAGAATTTTTCGGTTGCAGGCACCACGAGCGGCAACACGTCCGAGCAAAACCTGGGCAGTTGCGCGCCTTTGGTGCAGCCAGTTGCGCTGGCGTTCAAAGTCGCCTCCAGCGTCAGCTTCGGCGCGGTGCAGAGCAGTTTGGCGGGCTCCAGGATCGTTGGCGAAACTGCGGCCATCGCCGTGGTGCCCGAGCCGGGCACGCTGATCCAGGCCGGCACCGGCCTGGCGCTGCTGGCTTGGCGGCGCCGGTCGCAGCAGTCGTCGCACGCAGCGGGTTGACGGCCCGTGATGCGGGCCGCGGCCAGGCCCGGATCTTCACGCCAGCCGGCGCGCGACAAAGTCAAGCCGGTCCTGGCCCCAGAAGATCTCACCGTCGATGACATAACTCGGCGCGCCGAAGATGCCGATGTCGATCGCGCGCTGGGTGTGCGCTGCATAGAGCTGCTGGACATCGTCGGCCTTCGATTCGGCCCAGCGCGCGACGCTCAAATCGGCTTCAGCGAGCAACTCGGTCAATGTTTCGGCGCTGTTGATATTGCGCTCCTGCACCCACACCGCGGCGAGCACGCGGCCGGCGAGCTCGACCGCCTTCTCGGCGCCGTCGGCAGCATTCACCGCGATGATCAAACGCGCCGCGTCGTCGCCGGGCACCGGGAAAAATTTCGGATGCAGGTTCAGCGGCAATCCCAGCGCGGTGGCAAACCGCGCCAGTTCGACGAGCCGGTAGGCCTGCCGCTGCGGCGCACGTTTGGGCAGCGGCAAGCCGCCGGAGACCGGGAAGATCTGGCCCAGATCCATCGGCTTGACCTGCAGCCGCGCGCCGGCGGCCACGGCCTTGGCCGTCAGCGCGGCAAAGCGGGCGTGGCCGAGGTAAGTCCAGGGTGATTGCGGAGCCAGGAAATATTCGATCTCGATGGGCATGCGGGGTGACTCCGGCTTGCAATGAGGAGGCCCGAGTCTGCGCCCCGTCCTGCGCCGGTGTCCTTGCTGCTGCCCTGCCGGTGGCCGGCGGCAGGCTGGCGTATCCACCCACAAGCCGGCCGTCGGCGCGATTTCATAATCGCACCAACGCCATCGGTCGATGGCGGCGCGCTCAGGGACGACCATGCTCGACGATCTGCGACAGGCTGCATTGCGCCAGCGTGGCGAACGCCTGCTGCGCTCGGTTGTGCTCGGCTGCAAGCGCCTGCTGTCGGAGCGTGGCGAGACCAACAGCATGGTCATCGCGCGCGACCTGATCGAGCGCATCGACGAGCTTGAGGGCTGGCAGCTCGGCGCTTTTTTCGACTACCTCGCCAAGGATCTGAGCCCCGACCCGAAGCGTGTCTTGCAGTCTGCCCAGGCCTACGCCACCGATGCCAATGCATCGAACCTGATCGCGCTGTCGCAGGCCTCAGAGCCACCGCGGCAAGAGCTCTTCAGGCGCCTTAACCGCACCCCCGGCGGCACCTCGACGGTGCTGCGGCTGCGTCGCGCGCTGCACAGCGTGCTGCCCAAACATCCCGAGCTGGCGGCGCTGGAATCGGACCTGCTGCACCTGCTGACCTCGTGGTTCAACCCCGGATTCTTGAAGATGCAGCGGGTGGACTGGAACTCGCCAGCGCAACTGCTCGAAAAAATCATCCTCCACGAAGCCGTGCACCAGATCGACGGCTGGGACGACCTGCGCCGCCGCTTGCAACCCGACCGCCGCTGTTTTGCGTTTTTTCACCCGCAGCTGCCCGACGAGCCTCTGATCTTTGTCGAAGTCGCTTTGCTGCCCGAGATGCCGGCGGCAATCGCGCCGCTGATCGACAAACACAGCACGCCGATGCTTGGCGACAAATTCCGCGTCGCCGCGTTCTACAGCATCAGCAACTGCGAGCCCGGGCTGCGCGGGGTGTCGCTGGGCAACTTTCTGATCAAGAGCGTGGCCGAACAACTGCGCCGCGAGCTGCCGCGGCTGAAGACCTTTTGCACCCTGTCGCCGGTGCCCGGGCTGGCGCACTGGCTGCTCGCCAACCCCGACTTCAGTACCCTGCCGCACCTCAAACGCGGCCTGGCGGCGGACCTCGACGATGCCCGCGAACACCTGCGCGCGCAGCTCGGTGGTGACCTCGCAGCGCTGCAAGGCGCAGCGGCTCACGACCGGCTCGACAAGGAAAGCAGCTCGGCGATGTTGTCGCTGGCCTCGGCCTATTTACTGCACCTGTCGCCGACAGCGGCCGGCGACCCGGTAGCGCGGTTCCACCTCGACAACGGCGCGCGCCTGGAGCGCCTGAACCCGCGTGGGAATATGTCGCCGAAGGGGCTCAAGCAGTCCTTCGGGATCATGGTCAACTACCTCTACGACCTGGACAAGATCGAAGCCAGCCACGAAAAATTCAAAGCCGGTGAAGTCGCACGTTCGCGTGCAGTGCACACCCTGATGTAAGGCGCGTTGCGCCACGGAGAGTCGACATGAAATCCAACCTCAACCGCCGCCAGTTTGTGATCGCCGGCACTGCAGCCGCAAGTGCGACGTTAGGCGTGCCGCTGGCGCGCGCCCAGGCCAGCTGGCCATCCAAGCCGGTGACGGTGATCGTGCCCTTCCCGCCCGGCGGCGGCACCGATGCTTTTGCGCGCCCGCTGTTTGCGATGATGAGCAAAAACACCGGTCGCCAATTTTTGATCGACAACAAGGGCGGCGCCGGTGGCACGCTCGGTGCGGGTCTGGCCGCACGCGCCGCGCCCGATGGCTACAGCTTTTTCATGGGCGCCGTGCACCACACGATCGCGCCGAGCATGTACCCCAAGCTGGACTACCAGATCGAGGCCGATTTCATCCCGGTCGGCCTGGTCTCCAGCGTGCCGCAGGTGATCGTCGTCAACCCGAAAAACGTCGCCGCGACGACGCTGCCGCAACTGCTCGACACCATCCGCAAAAATCCGGCCAAGCTGAATTACGGCTCAGCCGGCAACGGCACCTCGCACCATCTGGCGGGCGAGCTCTTCAAGTTGCAGACCAAGACCTTCATCACGCACATCCCTTACCGCGGCGCCGGGCCGGCGCTGCAAGACCTGATCGCCGGCCAGGTCGACATGATGTTCGACGGCCTGGGCTCGAGCGCCAACCACATCAAGGGCGGGCGCATCCGCGCGATCGCGGTCGCCGGAGCCAAGCGCGCACCCGGCTTCCCCGATGTGCCGACGTCGATCGAAAGCGGTGTGCCGAGCTACCAGGTTGCCACCTGGTACGGCATCTGGGCGCCGAAGGGCACGCCCCGCGACGCCATCACTGCGATGCAGGCCGAAATGCGCAAGGCGCTGAATTCCGACGAACTCAAGGGCCTGTGGACGGGCCTCGGCACCGAGACGCCCAATCTCTGGGGCGACGACTTCGGCAAATTTGTCAGCAACGAAATCAAACGCTGGGCCGAGGTGGTGAAAAACTCCGGCGCCAAACTCGACTGAATGCCGATCAACCAAAAAAACCTCTTTGTCGCGCTGCGCGCGGCCTTCCCGGCGGACCTGGACAGCGTTGCGGTCGAAACCGCCGACGGCCCCGGCGCGCCGCGGCACTACAGCTGGCGCGACCTCGACCGCGCCAGCGCGATGATCGCCAACCTGCTCGGCTCGCTCGGCTTAGGCCCGGCTTCGCGCATCGCCGTGCAATCAGAGAAGTGTGTCGAAGCGCTGATGCTCTACCTGGGCGTGCTGCGCGCCGGGCATGTCTACCTGCCGCTCAACACCGCTTACCAGTCGAGCGAGATCGAGTACTTCATCGGCAACGCCGAGCCCGCGGTGGTGGTCTGCTCGGGCAAAAATTTCGCCTGGATCAGCAAACTCGCTTTTTGCGCCGGCACCCAAAACGTCTTCACGCTGAATGACGATCTGAGCGGCAGCCTGCTCGACCGTGCCGCGTTGATGAGCGACGTGCACCAGCCGGTGCAGCGCAGCGCCGACGACCTGGCAGCGATCCTCTACACCAGTGGCACCACAGGGCGCAGCAAGGGCGCGATGCTCAGCCACGGCAACTTGCTGAGCAACGCGCAGACGCTCAAGGCCTATTGGGGCTGGCAGCCCGGCGACGTGCTCTTGCACACACTGCCGATCTTTCACGTGCACGGCCTGTTTGTGGCGATCCACGCCGCGCTGCTCAACGGCAGCCGGATGATCTGGTTTTCGAAGTTCGATGCCCGCGCCACGATCCACCGGCTGCGCGACGCAACGGTCTTCATGGGCGTGCCGACACTCTATGTGCGCATGCTCGCCGAGCCGGCATTGACCGCCGCCGCCTGCGCCCACATGCGCGTGTTCATCGCGGGGTCGGCGCCGCTGTTGAAAGAGACTTTTGACGCCTGGATCGCCCGCACCGGGCACACCATTCTCGAGCGCTACGGCATGAGCGAAACGGTGATGCTCACCTCCAACCCGTACCACGCCAAGGACGGCCAGCGCATCGGCGGCACGGTCGGTTTTGCGCTGCCGGGGGTGGGCCTGCGCGTGCACAGCGACAAGGGCCTGCCGCTGCGCCATGGCGATGTCGGCCAGATCGAAGTCAAGGGCCCGAATGTCTTCAAGGGCTATTGGCGGATGCCGGAAAAAACCGCCGAAGAGTTCACCCCCGACCTCTGGTTTCGCACCGGCGATGTTGGCCGCGTCGACGCCGACGGGCGCGTCACGATCGTCGGCCGCAGCAAGGACCTGGTCATCAGCGGCGGCTACAACGTCTACCCGGCGGAGATCGAAGAAGTCATCAATGTGTTGCCGGGCGTGGCCGAAAGTGCCGTCATCGGCGTGCCGCATGCGGACTTCGGCGAAGCGGTCGTCGCGGTGCTCGTGGCCCGGCCCGGTGTGCGGCTTGACGAGGCTTCGATCATCGCTGCGCTGAAATCGAGCATCGCCAATTTCAAGGTGCCGAAGTCAGTCTTCATCGTCGAAGAACTGCCGCGCAACGCGATGGGCAAGGTGCAGAAAAACCTGCTGCGCGAGCAGCATCGGGCCTGGTTCGAGCGTTGACGCGGTGCGCGCCGGCCGGGCCGGCGGCAGCGCGAGTGCGGTCAGCGATGTCGGCGAAAGGCCACCAGCAGCGCCAGGTCGTAGCCGATCTTGAGCATGCCGCAGGCCACCAGTGGCGCGGCGAGCCAGCCCGAGGCCAATAGCGCCGCTCCGATCGTCGGGCCAGCAGCGGCGGCCAGGCTGCGCGGTACTGCGGTGAAGCTCGCTGCCGCCGCACGCTCAGGTGGCGTCACCACGGCCATCACAAAGGCCGAGCGGGTGGGCACGTCCATCTGCGACAGCGCAGCGCGCACGAGCAGCAGCGCGAGCGCCAACACGGCGTTTGGCGCCAACGCCGCGGCAATCAGGCACAGGCTGGCCGGGATATGCGTGAAGACCATCGTATTGAGCAGCCCAAAACGGGCGGCCACACGCGGCGCCGCGAGTTGCGACGCGGCGCTCAACAAACCCGACCAGAAGAAAAACGCCGCGGCGGCAGTCAGCGACAGGCCGAAGCGCTCGAACAACCACAGCGCGAGCAGCGCATTGACGACCAGGCCACCAGCAAAAGAGTCGACCGCAAACAGCGCCGCCAAGCGCAGCACCACCGGCCGCGACGGGCCCAGCGGCGCGGCAGCCGCTGCCGTGCCAGCCGCCGCCCGCGGCAGGCGCCGGTAGAGCAGCCACACCAGCAGGCCGACGATCGCGTAAGCCACAAATACCCCACGCATCGAGGTCAGCAAGGCGATGCCCGAGGTCGCCAGCAACAAGTCCGGCAGGGCCGCGGCGAGCGCGCCAAACGCGCCGCTGAATGCGCCGATGACGCTGTAGCGCGCAAACAGCGTGGTGCGCGCATGGCCCTGCGCGGCCTCGGCGAGACGTGCATGTTCGAGCGGCAGAAAAACACTCACATCACCGCCGCTGGGGTTGAGCGTGCCGACAAAGGCGACCAGCAGCAGCGGCCAGAAAACACCGAAGCCCGGCATCACGGCAAAGGCCAGCCCGGTGGCGGCCATCAACAACGCCGCAGCAAGCAACAAGCGGCGCGCGTCGACGTGGTGGCCCCAGCGACCAACGGCCATCGTGGCCAGCGCCGAGCCGAGCAGCGTCGTGGTGCTGAGCACACCGACATCCCAGGGGCCAAAGCCCAGCGCCAGCAGGTAGGCCGGCAGCAGCACCGCCACGCAGCCGTCGACAAAAGCACGCAGGCCGCGGCCGAGCAGCAGCAGCCGCACCGGGTTGTTGGCGGCGGTCATGCGAGCAGCGCGTCAGGCTGCGCGTCAGGCTGTCGGCGTGTTGCCAGCGCCGGTGGCACCGCGGTCTGCGGTCGGCCTAAGCGGCTGCACCGGCCGCCCCTGCTCAAGCCAGCCCTGCATGCCGCCGACGAGGTAGCGAGCGTCGACACCCAGGGCGCGCAGCGTGGCGGTCAGGCCCTGGCCGATCTCGTGGCCCTTGGCGCAATACAGCACAGCCGGGCGTTCGGCGCCGATGCTGTCCTTCCAGTCCAGCCAGGCGGCGGGGTCGTGCCAGCGCGCGCCTTCGATCTGTGCGCCGTGCACGTCGCGCACGCCGGCGCGGCGCACGTCGAGCAGCTGGAAGTCAAAACCCTGCGCGCGCCACAGCGCCAGTTCTTCGGGGGTGATATGGCTCATGAGATGCTCCTGTAGCTAACGGAGAAAATGGACGGCCAGGCCGGCCGCTGCGCAGGCCGCCAGCAGCGGGATCACGCCGACCTTGAAGCGGAACAGCGCCACCGCCGCGGCCAGCGTAATCAGCGCCGAGGGCCATTCGAAGGGCCCGGAAAAACCCTGCGGCCAGAGCACGTGGTACGCAAAGAACAGCGCCAGGTTGACGATGACACCCACCACGGCGGCGGTGATCGCCAGCAGCGGCGCGGTGAAACCGAGCTTGCCGTGGGTGGCCTCGACCAGCGGCCCGCCGGCGAGGATGAAAACGAAGGACGGCAAGAAGGTCACCAGCGTCACGACCAGCGCCGCCAGCGCGCCGGCGGCGAACAGCGCGTCGGGTCCGAGCAGCGCCTGCTGCCAACCACCGACAAAGCCGACAAAGGCGACGACCATGATCAGCGGGCCGGGTGTTGTCTCGCCCAGCGCCAGGCCGTCGATCATCTGCGCCGCGCTCAGCCATTGATGCTGCTCGACCGCGCCCTGGTAGACATAGGGCAGCACCGCATAAGCGCCACCAAAAGTCATCAGCGCGGCCTTGGTAAAAAACCAGCCCATCTGCGTCAAGGTGCCCTGCACACCGTGCGTCGCCAGCAGCACCGCCATCAGCGCTGCCCACAAGCCGATGCCGATGACCAGCACCCGCAACAGGCGCGCGCGGCTGAAACGGGCATGTTCTGGGGTCGGCGTGTGGTCATCGATGAGCGCCGGGCCGTAGGACTTTTGCACTGCGCCCGGATGACCGCCAACACCGCCGGGCGCAAAGATCGCTGGGGCGCGGCGCGCGCCGACCCAGCCGATGAGGGCGGCAGCAACCACGATCGCCGGGAACGGGGTGTCGAAAGCAAAGATCGCGACAAAGGCGGCCCCTGACAACGCCCACATCCAGCGGCTTTTCAGCGCCCGCGTGCCGATGCGGTGCGCCGCGTGCAGCACCAGCGCGGTGACGGCGGGTTTGAGGCCGTAGAAAATGCCGGCGACCACGGCCAAATTGCCATACGCCAGGTAGATCCACGACAGGCCGATCAGGATCACCAGCGAAGGCAGCACAAACAGGATCCCGGCGACAAGGCCGCCGCGGGTGCGGTGCATCAACCAGCCGATGTAGGTGGCGAGCTGCTGCGCTTCAGGCCCGGGCAGCAGCATGCAGTAGTTCAGCGCGTGCAGAAAACGCTGTTCGCTGATCCAGCGCCGGCGTTCGACAAGCTCGGTGTGCAGAAGAGCAATCTGCCCCGCCGGGCCGCCGAAGCTGATGAAGCCGAGCTTGAGCCAGAAGCGCAGCGCTTCGGCGAATGACACTGCCGGCACTGCCAACACCGCTGACCCCGGCGCCGATGTTGGCGTGATCGGTGCGCTCACCGCTTGTCCCCGGGCACCGCATAGAGCGCGTCAAAAACCGCCGCCGCGGCGAGCAGCAACGTGGCGTCATGGGCATGCACTTCGCGCAAGCCCGCGAGCACCCGCTCCAGGCCGGCGGCCTCGGGCACCGGGATGCCACCGGCGTCGAGAAAACGCACCGCCGCGGCGATGGCGCCAAGGCGCGGGTCGGCGTCAAGGCCGAAGCTCAGGCTCAGGACCTCGAAGGTGACGCGGGCGCCGACATGGGTGAAATCAGCGCCGTCGTAGTCGTAGCCGATCGCGCCACGCGGTGTGCGCGGCGGCTGTGCGTCGCCAGCGATCCAGACAAAGCGCGCGCGGGGGTCGATGAAGCGCCGGATCAGCCAGCCGCAGGCCAGGCGGTCGACCCAGGGCCGGGCGCGTGTCGCCCAGCGCTTGTTTTGAAAGTCTCGCAGCTCAAGCCGCGGCACCGCCTGGCGGCCGCGTCTGGGCGCCCGCGGCGTCGGCTCACCCGGCGCGAACTGGGTCTGCACTGCCAGCTGCAGTGCGGCCAGATCGGCCTGCGCCTGGGACTGCGCGGCACCGGGCAGGTAGTCGATGCGCTGCACCGCATCGAGCGCATCGGTGAGCTGGCGCAAGCGGCGCCGGGCTTCAGTTTCGCTTGAAGCAGCCAACTCGGCGAGCTCGCTGTGCATGGCCTGCACACCTTCGCGCCAGCGTGCGTAGGCTTCGCTGCGGTCGAACAGCGCGAGCAGTTCTTGCTGCTGCGCGTCGCTGCGCGCAGCCAGCGCCAGCACCGATGCGCTGCCGCCATGCGCGCTGACTTCGGCAGCGATCGCCTCGAAGGCCGCCGCCTGCGCCTGCGGCAGCAAGTACGCGCCATCACGCAGCGCGGCGCAGCCCAGGGCCTTCAGGCCGCGCCAGACACGCAGCCGCACAGCGTTGGGCTGGGTCGGCAGGGTGACAAGCAGCAGGGTCCACATGTTGTGTAGCATACGCTACGGCTATCGACATGTCTATGTCATCAACATCTTGCTGATCGGGGCTTTGCGACGGGCAAAAAAAGGCCCGGGCAAGCCGGGCCGTTTGCACTGCGCTGCGCTTTTGGCTACTGCGAAGCTGCCGAAGGTGCCGACGCCGCCGGGGCCGCCGCGGCAGGAGCCGCATGCGCCAGGTCGAGGCCATGTTTTTCACCCGAGATGTCGATGTCGCCACCGGCCTTGCTCAGGATGAACAGCGCCAGCGCGGCGAAGGCGATGAAGCCGAGAGCGAGTTTCCACATGATCGATAGTCCCGGGTTGAAGCAGCGAAATCAGGCCAGCGCAGGGCCGCCCCAAGCGGCCTGACGCCCCCTCGGGGGGCAGCGCCGGAGCGCAGCAACTAGCGTGGGGGTGGTCATTTCAGTCGTTGGCGTAGATGTCGCGGTCCTTCGTCTCACGCACGAAGATCATGCCGATGACGAAGGTGATCGCTGCGATCACGATCGGGTACCACAGGCCGTAGTAGATGTTGCCGTTCTGCGCCACCATCGCAAACGCGATCGTCGGCATCAGGCCACCGAACCAGCCGTTGCCGATGTGGTAAGGCAGGCTCATCGAGGTGTAGCGGATGCGGGTCGGGAACATCTCGACCAGCATCGCCGCGATCGGGCCGTAGACCATCGTCACGTAGAGCACCAGGATCGACAGGATGCCGACGATCTTCCACCACGCGACCGAACCCATCTCGATCGGGTCGGCCTTGGCCGGGTAACCGGCGGCATTCATCGCCGCACTGACATCTTTCTTGAACGCCGCGATCGCCTTGGCGCTGCCCTCGTCGAACTTGTGGCCACCGGCAGCGAGCGTGGCGCTGGGCACATTGATGACCTTGTCGCCGATCTGCACCACCGCTGCGGCACCCGGCAGGCCGATCGTCTCGTAGCTGGCCGAGGCTTGCGCCAACGCGCGTTTGGCGATATCGCAGCCGCTGGTGAAGTCGACATCACGTGCGATCGGGCTGCCCTGGAAGGAGCATTGCGCGGTGTCGACGGTGACACTGATCTTGGCGCTCTTCTGCGCCGCGGCCAGTTTCGGGTTGGCGACATCGGTGAGCGCGCTGAAGATCGGGAAGTAGGTCAGCACCGCCAACGCCAGGCCGGCCATGATGATCGGCTTGCGGCCGATCTTGTCCGACAGGGTGCCGAAGACGATGAAAAACGGCGTGCCGATGACCAGCGAAACCGCGATTAGGATGGCCGCCGTGCCGGGGTCGACCTTGAGCACGTTCTGCAGGAAGAACAGCGCGTAGAACTGGCCCGAATACCAGACCACGGCCTGGCCGGCGGTGAGGCCGACGAGCGCCAGGATCACGATCTTGAGGTTCTTCCACTGGCCAAAACTCTCGGTCAGCGGCGCCTTCGAAGTCTTGCCCTCTTCCTTCATCTTCTTGAAGGCCGGCGACTCGTTCATGCTCAGGCGAATCCACACGCTGATCGCGAGCAGCGCGATCGAGACCAGGAACGGCACGCGCCAGCCCCAGTCGGCAAACGCGACTTCACCAACCAAGGTGCGCGTGCCCAGAATGACCATCAGGCTCAGGAACAGGCCGAGCGTGGCGGTGGTCTGGATCCACGAGGTGTAGGCACCCCGTTTGCCATGCGGCGCGTGTTCGGCGACGTAGGTCGCGGCACCGCCGTACTCACCACCCAGCGCCAGACCTTGCAGCATGCGCAGCACGATCAGGATGATCGGCGCGGCAACGCCGATCGACGCGTAGTTGGGCAGCAGGCCGACGACGAAGGTCGCCAGGCCCATGATCAGGATCGTCACCAAGAAGGTGTATTTGCGGCCGATCATGTCACCCAGGCGGCCAAACACGATGGCACCGAAGGGGCGCACGATGAAGCCGGCGGCAAAGGCCAGCAGCGCGAAGATGAACGCCGCTTGCGGGTCGAGGCCGCTGAAAAACTGCTTGGCGATGATCGCCGCCAGCGAGCCGTAGAGATAAAAGTCGTACCACTCGAATACGGTGCCGAGCGACGAGGCGAAGATGACCTTCTTCTCCTCCTTCGTCATCGGCGTCGCGACGGTCTTGCCGCCTGCGCTGCCAGCGATGCTTGCCATGGGATATCTCCTTCGATGAGCCCGTGTGCCACCGACCGGCAGCACCTGAGGCGACTTTGATCGCCGGCACTGACCCGCCTCTGACGCGCAGCCAACGTGTTCTGACACCGGGCTGATGCGGGGCTTACAGACCGCGGGTCAACCCGCAGGAGAAATTGCGCGATGTGGGCTGTGCAAGCCCGATGTCAGCTTCGGCGCTGGACGCCGCCGCGCGGGGCCGTGGCATCGCCCCAGCCCGGTCCATCGAACCAGGCGTCGCCGTGCAGCGCGGCGCGCAGCATCGGCAGCGCATCGTCACCCCAGAAGCTGCGGCCGTCGAACTCGATCGTCGGCACACCGAAGATGCCCTGCGCCAGTGCCGTCTCGCCAGCGGCACGCAGCTCGGCCTTGACCTCGTCGCCGTTGGGGTCGCGTGCCGGCGCGAGCAGGTCGGTCAGCTCACGCAGCCGCGCCGGGTCGTTGGCATCGGCGCCGCCAATCCAGACATGGCGGAACAAGGCTTCCACGACACGCCGGTTCGGCGTGCCGCCGGCGGGCGCGCAGGCGACAGCCAAGCGCAGCAGCGCGATCGGGTTGAACGGATGCTGCGCCGGCAAGTCCAGCGCCGTGCCTTGGGCATGGGCGCGCCAGGCCACGTCGCGAAAGGTCCAGATGCGTTTGGGCTCGATTTCCGCCGGGCCCTTTTGGCCCCAATGTTTGAGCAGCCCGGCAAACAAGAGCGGCCGGTATTCGACGCTGTGGCTGATGCCTTCCAGTACCCGCGGCAGACGCTCAAAAGCGAGATAGGCGTATGGCGAGATCGGGTCGAACCAGAAGCGCAGGTGGTGCATGGTGCGGGCGTCGTGGCGCTTACTGCTCGTCGAGATAGCCGCGCGACAACATCAGCGCCGGGTCTTCGAAGATCGCCATCGCGGTGGTCAAGCGCTTGAAGCCGAACTGCTTGTAAAAAGGCTCCTTGCCAGGCACCGCGTAGAGGATGATTTTTTTGTGCCCACGCGACTGGGCCAGCAGCCGGTCGACGATCTGCTTGCCCAGGCCGATGCCCTGGTGGCTGGGCAGCGCAGCGATGTCGCAAACGTAGGCGCAGTCGATCCCGTCGGCCAGCACGCGCCCGGCGCCGACGAGGCGGCCGCCCTCATGCCCATCACGCGCGAGACAGACAAATCGGCTGTTGCTGAAAGCGACCTGCAACCCAGCCGCGGGTTTGTTGCCGAGCGGGGCAGCACGGTAGAGCGCCTCGAGTTCGTGCCAGTCGAGGCCGTCGATCGAGTCCGACCAGATGATGGGCAGCGCTGAAGCCTCGGGCATGTTTGGTCTCGACGTCTGTTGCGGTTTTGCTCGTCAGTCCGCGGCGCCACCGGGCGCCGCCTCAAAAAGCTGCAGCGCGAGTTCTTCGCGCCGCTGCGGCAGCCGCGCCCAGATCATCGTCTTGGCGACATCGTCGAGCCGGCCCCAGGTGACGATCTCGTCGATCGTGCGCCCGCAGCCTTCACAGAAGCCCGTGCCGGCGTGCATCCGGCAGATATCGTTGCAGGGGCTCGGCACGGCAGTCATGGGGCCACCGCGACATCGTGCACCGGCGCGCCGGTGATCCGCACCAGCTGCCGCGGCGTCAGGCAGAAAACGCCATTCGGGTGGCCGGCCGCGGCCCAGATGACATCGAAGCGGAACAGCGCGCTGTCGATGACCATCACCGGCTTGGCGGCGTGGTTGGTCGCGTGCGTTGTCGCATGCGCCAGCGGCGCCACGCCGCCAATCACAAAACCGGTGCTGGCCTTGACGAAGCCGGCATCGGCGCGACCGACGGCACCGGTGATGGCGGCGACCTTGTCTTCATCGACACGCCGGTCGCCGGCGGCAACGACGATCACCGCGACGTCGTCGGCAAGGCGGCGAAAGACCACGCTCTTGGCGATCTGGCCGACGACCACGCCGAGCGCTTCAGCCGCCTGCTGCGACGTGCGCGCGGCAACATCCAACCACACCGGCGTCTGCGGATGGGCCAGCGCCGCCAACGCAGCGCTGACGCGGCGGAAGCCCTCGGGGCGGTCTTGCGTCGCGACGGCGTTGCTGCTGTTGCCGCTCATGCCGCCGCCGCCCGCTTGGCCAGCATCGCGCGACCGACACGCGAGACCGGCGGCCGCCCGAGCACCTTGGAGATGAAGACGCCGGCGTCGACGAGCCGGTCGATATCGATGCCGGTTTCGATGCCCAGGCCATCGAGCATGAAGACCACGTCTTCGGTGGCGACGTTGCCGGTGGCGCCTTTGGCATAAGGGCAGCCGCCGAGGCCGGCAACGCTGGTGTCGAAGGTGTGCACGCCGAGCTCAAGACAAGCGTAGATATTCGCCAGCGCCTGGCCGTAGGTGTCGTGAAAGTGGCCGCTGACCTCGGCCAGCGGATAGTGTTTCAGCGCACGCTCGAGTGCTGCCTGCGCGCGCCGCGGCGTGCCCACGCCGATGGTGTCGGCGATGCCGCAATGCTGCACGCCGATGGCCTTCATCAGGCGCACCACATGTTCGACCTCGTCGGCGCTGACCTCGCCTTGGTAGGGGCAGCCCAGCGCACACGAGACCGCTCCGCGGACCTTGATGCCGGCCGCCAGCGCCGCGGCGACCACCGGGCGAAATCGCTCGATGCTGTCTTCGATGCCGCAGTTGATATTGCGCCGGCTGAAAGCCTCGGTGGCAGCGCCGAAGACAACGATCTCGTCGGGCCGGCCGATGAGCGCCGCCTGCAGCCCCTGGAGGTTGGGTGTGAGCACCGAATGGCGCACCCCCGCCGGCCGCGGGATGCCGGCCATCACCGCAGCGTTGTCGGCCATCTGCGGCACCCACTTCGGGCTGACATAGCTGGTGACCTCGATCTCGCGGCAGCCGGCAGCTTGCAGGCGTTGCACGAGGCCGATCTTGTCGGCCGCGAGCACCGGCGCGGCCTCGTTCTGCAAGCCGTCGCGCGGGCCGACTTCAACGATCGTGACGTGTTTGGGGAACATCTCTCAAAACCTCGAGCGCTCGTTCAACAAGGGGATGGCGTGGCCGCCGCCGAACCGGACAATCGGAGCCGATGTTCGAACCGCCCCTGAACCACCAACACCGGCTGCAATTGGCCAACCGGATCCACTTGCAGCTGATGCGTGACCTGGGCCACGGCATCGACGTGCAGCGCCTGCTCGCCGACGTGCGTTATGCGCGCGACGTGCTGCTGGTCTGCGACGCGCTGCCCGCCAGCGGCCTGCCGGCATTGTCGGCGCAATTCCGCCAGGCCGAGCCGAGCGGCGCGGCCACGCCGGCCGCGTCGTGGGCCAAGGACAGCCGCGGTGTTGCGCCGTCGCGGCCTGCACCCGACAGCCAGCTCGACATCGACTTGAGTGACTTTGATCCGCCGTCGCGGGCGGCCAAAAAACCGCGCGCCTGGAGTCTCGCCGCACGCTGGTTCGGCGGGCGCTAAGTCGCCATCGCCGCTCACACCGGCTCCAGGCGCAGCAGCTCGCTGCCTTCGGCAACCTGGTCGCCTGCAGCACACAGCAGTTCGGCAACCACGCCGTCACGCGGCGCGGTGATCGTGTGCTCCATCTTCATGGCTTCCATCACCGCCAGCGCCTGGCCGCGCTGGACATGGTCGCCGCGCCGGGCACTGATCGACACCACCTTGCCGGGCATTGGCGCGGCCAGCCCGGCCGGGCCCTCAGCGCCATCGCCGGCATGCGCCAGGAGATCAAATTCGCCGACCACCGCGCTGCCTGCGGCGCCAAAGACTGCGACCCGATCTCCGACGCGGTAGACGACGAGGCGGTGCCTCTCGCCGGCCAGCGTGAGGTCAAAAACATCGTTGCCGGCTGACTTGGCATCGAGCGTGTAGCGCTGCCCGGCCAAGGCCATCACCGTCGCGCCATCGTGCAGGCGTTCGACGCTGACGGCGTGGTGGACACCGCCGGCGTCGATGTCAAACCGGCGCTGCGCGCTGCCGTACAGTCGCCAGCCGTCGCGGCGGCTCCAGGGGTCGCGCCGGTCGGCGTCTTGCAGTTTTGCTTCGACGGCCAGCGCATGCGCGACGACCCCAGCGGCGACCAGCGGCAGCGGCAAACCCGGCGCTTCGAACAAGGCCGCGTGCTCGCGTTCAATCAGCGCGGTATCGAGGTCGGCGTTGCTGAAGGCCGTCGTGTTGACAACGCGGCGCAAGAACGCGACGTTGGTCTGCAAGCCGACGATGAAGGTGCTGCGCAACGCCGCGTCCAGCCGCGCCAGCGCCTGTGCGCGGTCTTCACCCCAGACGATGAGCTTGGCGATCATCGAGTCGTAGTGCGGGCTGATGACATCACCTTCGACAAAGCCGGTATCGACCCGCGGCAGGCTGTCGCTGCGCTCGAAAGCCACGTGCGCCGGCCAGCGCGCGACATGCAGCGTGCCGGTGGCGGGCATGAAGTTGGCGTCGGGGTTTTCGGCGCAGATGCGCGCTTCGATTGCATGGCCGCGCATCGTCAACTGCGCCTGCGTGGCCGGCAATGGCTCGCCGCTGGCGACGCGCAACTGCCATTCGACGAGGTCATGCCCGGTGATCGCCTCAGTCACCGGATGTTCGACCTGCAGACGGGTATTCATCTCCATGAAATAAAAGCGCCCATCCTGCTCGGTGATGAACTCGACCGTGCCTGCGCCGACATAACCCACCGCCTGCGCCGCAGCCACCGCCGCCGCACCCATCTGCGCCCGGCGCTCAGGCGTCATGCCCGGCGCGGGCGCTTCTTCGAGCACCTTCTGGTGCCGGCGCTGCACCGAGCAGTCGCGCTCGAAGAGGTACACCGCGTTGCCGTGGCTGTCGGCAAAAACCTGGATCTCGATATGCCGCGGCCGCGTGACGTAACGCTCGACGAGCACATGGTCGTCGCCAAAACTGGCCTGGGCTTCGCGCTGGCAGCTCAGCAGCGCGGCTGCAAAATCATCCGCCCGATCGACGCGGCGCATGCCCTTGCCGCCGCCGCCCGCGCTGGCCTTGATGAGGACCGGGTAGCCGATGCGGCCGGCTTCGCGCGCGAGCATCGTGGCATCGTTGTCGCGGCCGTGGTAACCCGGCACCAGCGGCACGCCGGCTTTTTCCATCAGCGTCTTGGCCGCTGACTTGCTGCCCATATCGCGGATCGCCGCCGCTGGCGGGCCGATGAAGACGATGCCCGCCGCGGCGCAGGCCTTGGCGAAGGCTTCGTTCTCGGACAGAAAACCGTAGCCCGGGTGCACCGCCTGCGCGCCGGTGGCCTGGGCGGCTTCGATGATGCGCTGCCAGCGCAAATAACTGTCGCGCGGCGCGTTGCCGCCGATGTGCACGGCTTCGTCGCAACACTGCGCGTGGCGCGCGTTGGCATCGGCGTCAGAGTAGACCGCGACGGTCTGCACCCCCAGCCGGCGCGCGGTGGTGGCGACACGGCAGGCGATCTCGCCGCGGTTGGCGATCAGGATTTTCTTGAACATCTTGCGTCCGGGGTTGAGGTGTCAGACCGGTTCAGGTCGGCGATGGCGCGGCGGTGCCGCGCCCGCGCAGCCGG
>JANPDN010000159.1:0-7012 GCA_031431555.1 Rubrivivax sp. | reverse complement strand
TACGGCCTGGACGCCAACGAGGCCATCGACTACGACGCGATGGAGCGCCTGGCCCTGGAGCACCGCCCGAAGCTGATCATTGCCGGCGCATCGGCCTACAGCCTGCGCATCGACTTCGCGCGTTTTGCCAAGGTCGCCAAGGCGATTGGCGCGGTTTTCATGGTCGACATGGCGCATTACGCCGGGCTCATCGCCGCCGGCGTCTACCCGAACCCGCTGCCGCATGCCGACGTCGTCACCTCGACCACGCACAAGAGCCTGCGCGGCCCGCGCGGCGGCATCATCCTGATGAACGACGAGGCAGTCGCCAAGAAGATCAACAGCGCGATCTTCCCCGGCCTGCAAGGCGGCCCGCTGATGCATGTCATCGCCGGCAAGGCGGTGGCTTTCAAGGAAGCGTTGGCGCCGGAATTCAAGGCCTACCAGGCGCAGGTGGTGGCCAACGCCAAGGTGCTCGCCGAGACCTTGATCGAACGTGGCCTGCGCATCGTCTCTGGCCGCACCGAAAGCCATGTGATGTTGGTCGACCTGCGGCCCAAGAGCCTGACCGGCAAAGAGGCCGAAGCGCTGCTCGGCGCGGCGCACATGACGTGCAACAAAAACGGCATCCCGAATGACCCGCAAAAGCCGATGGTCACCAGCGGTATCCGCCTGGGTACGCCGGCGCTGACGACGCGCGGCTTCAAGGAAACCCAGACGCGCCAGACCGCGCACCTGATCGCCGACATCCTGGATCGGCCGCAGGACACCGCCACCGCCGCGGCGGTGCGCCAAAAGGTCGCGGCGCTGACGGCGGAGTTTGTCGTCTACCGCTGACCACCGCCGCCAACTTCGATGCGCTGCCCTTACTGCGCCCACGAAGAAACGCAGGTTTCCGAGACCCGCGATTCCGACGAAGGCTACATCCGCCGGCGCCGGCGCTGCCTGAAGTGCGAGCGCCGCTTCACGACCTATGAGCGCCCCGAAATCGCGATGCCGGTCGTCGTCAAGCGCGACGGCGGGCGCGCCGAGTTCGACGCCGCCAAGCTGCGCGCGTCGATGATGCTGGCGCTGCGCAAGCGCTCGGTGAGCGTCGACCTCGTCGAAGCCGCGATCGAGCGGATCCAGGAAAAGCTGCTCGCCAGCGCGCTGCGCGAGGTGCCCACCACGCGCCTGGGCGAGCTCGTGATGCGCGAACTCAAACGCATCGACAAGGTGGCCTATGTGCGCTTCGCCTCGGTGTACCGCAGCTTCGAGGATGTCGACGAGTTCAGGCAGTTGATCAAGGACATCTGAACGGCGACGCTGCGGCGCTCGCAATCAGTACACCCCCAAGTGGGGGCCTCGATCGGGGGCCCCCGCAAAAGCCACCGGTGTACCCACCTGCTGGCGACGCGCGGATCGGCGCGGATTTCTAAAGTGACCTCATGCCGTCACCCACAGGAGCCCGCACCATGGCCAGCCGCCCCAACCCCCGCCGCAACGCCCGCCACAACAGCCGCCGCCAACTCGGCGTGACGCTCATCGAAAGCGCCGTCGCCAGCACGATCGTCGCCATCGTTGCCAGCACGGCCGCGCCCAGTTTGAGCGGGCTCAAGGCACGCCACCAGGTCATCGGTGCGGCCAGCATCTTCGAGACCGATGTCCAGCTCGCACGGTCGGCGGCGGTGACGCGCAACATGCCGGTGCGCATCAGCTTCGGCGCTGGTGTGGGTGTGGGCGCTGCCGCGGCGTGTTACATCGTGCACACCGGCGGCGCCGACGACTGCACTTGCAGCGCCAGCGGCGCAGCCGAATGCCGCGCCGACGTGCAAGTGCTGCGCAGTGAATCGTTTGTCGTCGGCCGCGCGGTGACGCTCACGAGCAACGTGCGCTCGATGGTCTTCGACCCCGTCAAGGGCACCAGCACGCCCGCCGGCACGGTGCGTTTTGCAGGCGCCAGCGGCGCCAAGCTGCACCAGGTGGTCAACATCATGGGCCGCGTTCGCACCTGCTCGCCAGCCCCGGTGCTCGCCGGCTACAAGGCCTGTTGATCGCGCCAGGTGACGGCGTTTCCGACGAGCGGCCGGCGCGCGCCGACGAGCGGCCGCCAGGCGCGCCCAGCAACCGCCGATGTCTGCAA
Organism: Rubrivivax sp.; assembly: GCA_031431555.1. GTDB lineage: Bacteria > Pseudomonadota > Gammaproteobacteria > Burkholderiales > Burkholderiaceae_C > Rubrivivax. The sequence goes on along the minus strand of JANPDN010000159.1, from coordinate 4,911 downwards.
ATAATCGAACCGTGACCGCTCTACCGACCCCCGGCCTGCGCCCAACCCGACCCCTCGATCGTGGCTTCACGCTGATCGAGCTGATGATCGCGGTGGCGATCATCGCCGTCGTGGCGTCGCTCGCTGTGCCGGCCTATTTTGATTCGCTGCGCAAAGGCCGGCGCGCCGAGGCAATCACCGCTTTGACCGCAGTGCTGCAGGCACAGGAGCGGCGGCGCGCGAACGCGCCCAGCTACACCGCCACGCTGGCCGACCTGCCCGGCGGGCTGGCGGCAACCACGCCCAGCGGCTACTACGGCATCGTGATTGCCGACGCCACTGCCACCGGCTACGCGGTCACCGCCACGGCCGTCACCGGCAGTTCGCAGGCCAAAGACTTGCAGTGCAAAGCGATGCAGATCAAGGTCGCCGGCGGCAACATCCTGTACGGCTCGGCCTGCTCGACCTGCACGATGGCCGACCCGCCCACCGATCCCAAGCGCTGCTGGAGCAAATAGTGAACGCCGCCCTGCAGCCCGCGCGCAAAGCCCGTGGCTTCACACTGATCGAGATGCTGATCACGGTGTCGCTGATGGGCATCGTGATCGCGCTCGTCGCGCCGTCGATGCGCGACCTGATTGCCACGCAGCGTGTGCGCAGCATCAACTCCGAACTCGTCACCGATTTGCAGTTTGCGCGGACCGAAGCGGTGCGCCGCGGCTTCAATGTCTTTATTGAATTCCGTGCTTCGCCGGCGAACACCTGCTACACGATCAAGGTCGGCGGCGCGGCCTGCAACTGCCTGCGCGGCCCCGGTTTGGCCTGCAATTTTGCCGAAGACGAAATCCGCACCGTGCTCCTGCCGCGCCGGCTGAACGTGTCGCTCGCAGCATCCAGCAGTGCCGCGAATGTGCTTCTCTTCAGCAATGAAAACGGCCGCGCCAACCCGCCCGACTTCCGCGTCGACGTAGTCAGTACGCAGCGCGGCGCGTTGCGCACGGTCACCAATGCCGCCGGCCGCCCCGCGGTGTGCTCGCCCGACGGCTCGATCACCCAGGTGCCGCGATGCGAAGACTGAATCCCGTCGGCGCCGGCACACACCAGCGAGGCATGTCGATCGTCGAGTTGATGGTCGGCGTCGCGGTCGGCCTGCTCGTCACGGCGGCGGCAACGATGATGGTCGCGTCACAACTCGCTGACAGTCGCCGGCTGCTGCTCGAAACCCAGATCCAGCAAGACCTGCGCGCCACCGCGGACATCATCGTGCGCGACCTTCGCCGCGCCGGCTTCTGGCGCGATTCGCACCGCGGCAGCGCCGCGGGCGGCGCGCTCGAGGGCATGTTGCCCAATGTCTACGCCGCCGTCAGTACCGACGCCAGCGAAGACCCGGTCGACGAAATCACCTACGCCTACGCCTCGCCGACCGCTGTCGAGGACAACGCGATCGGCGGCGACGAGCGCGGCGGTTTTCGCCTGAACGGCGGCGTCATCCAAACCCAGATTGGCGCGGGCAACTGGCAAGCCCTGACCGACGGCGGCACGCTGCGTATCACCCAGTTCAGGATCACGCCGCGCAACCAGGCCATCGCGCTGGCTTGTCATCGCGCGTGCTCGGCCGGCGCCACGCCCTGCCCGCCGCAACAGACGGTGCGCGGTTTTCTGATCGATATCGCAGGCGTCGCCGTCAGCGACGCGACCGTGCTGCGCTCGGTGCGGTCTTACGTGCGTCTGCGCAACGACACCATCGTCGGTGAATGTCGGGACTGAACAAGATGCTGCCGAACCGAACCCTTCGCGCCAGTTGCGGCGCCAGCGCTCCCCGCTCCCGCCAGTCCGGCGTGGCCACGCTGATCATCGTGATGTCGCTGTTTTTTGTCGTCTCGCTGGTCGCGGCCTACGCCAGCCGCAACCTGATCTTCGAACAGCGCACATCGGCCAACCAGTACCGTTCGACGCAGGCTTTCGAGGCCGCCGAGTCGGGTGCCGAATGGGCCCTGGCGATGCTCAATGCGGGCCGCCTCGACGCCGCCTGCGTGCCGACCAACAACGCTGCCTTCAGCACCCTGCGCGAGCGTTTGCTGGTCGTCAACCCGGATACCGGCATCTACCGCCCGGCGACCTGGATCGACCCGCTGGGCGCGACGGCCAACTTCCGACCGACCTGCGTGCGCAACGGCGCCAACTGGTCTTGCAGCTGCCCGACGGCCGGTAACCCGGTGCTCGCCGCTCCTGCTGGCGACGCCGCGGCACCGGCCTTCCGGCTGCGGGTCGAAGGCGGCGGCCAGCCCGGCACCCTGCGCATCGTGTCGATCGGCTGCACGTCGCTCAACGAAGATTGCCTCGAACGCCAGCGCACGGTAGCCGGTGACGCGGTGGCGTCGGTGATCGTCAGCGCGACCTTGGCGCAGGCCCTGCCAACCGCGCCGCCGGCGCCGATCACGGTGCGTGGTGACCTGACGCTCGGCGCCGCGACCTGGCATGTCGCCAACGCCGACGCCGCGACCAACGGCATCACCGTCAATACCGGCGGCATTTTCACTGGCGCCAGCGCGGTACTCGACTCGGTGCCGGGCTCACCCGGCGGCAACTCGATCGTCGAAAACGATGCTTCGCTTGCCGGCCTGAGCGCCGAGCGCATGTTCATCAGCTTCTTCGGCGTCAAACCCAGCACCTTCAAGCGTCAGCCGGCAGTGGTGCAGTACACCTGCGGCGGCGGCTGCTCAGCGGGCTTGCGCGACATCGTCGATCAAAACCCGGGGCGGCCGATCTGGGTCATTGGTGACCTGACTCTCGACGCCGATGTGGTCATTGGCGCGCCGGATGCACCGGTGCTGTTGCTGGTCGAAGGTGACGTCTCGCTGGCCACCGCCGGCGTGCGTGTTCACGGCGTCGTCTATACCCAGGCGGCCACTGCTGCGGTCAGCGGCAGCGGCGTCATCGAAGGTGCGTTCATCGCCCAGGGCCATGTCAATGGCGCGTCGGACCTGAAACTCGTTTTCGACGCCGGTGCCATGACGCGCCTGCGCCAGACTTTCGGCTCGATCGTTCGCCTGCCCGGCGGCTGGAGGGACATCTGATGGCGCTGCGTCCGCATCACGCGCACGATCCGCGCCGCTCACGCGGCGTCTCGCTCGTCGAAGCGCTGGTGGCACTGGCGGTGATGGCCTTTGGCATGCTCGCCATCGTCGGCATCCAGTCGACGATGCGGCTGAATTCCGACGTCGCCAAGCAGCGCAGCGAGGCGGTGCGCATCGCGCAGGAAACGATGGAACGTTGGCGCGGGTTTGCGGTGCTCGACCCCGACGGGGCCAACATCGCCTACACGGCCATCGCGAGTGTCGACGAGCAAGTCGTGATCGGTTACACGACCAATACCACCTACAACCTGACCCGAACGTCAAGCGAGCCCGCCGGGCTCAACCACAAGGTGCTCGAAGTCGCGGTGAACTGGCTAGATCGCAGCGGTGTTGTCCAGCGCGTGGTAATCCACGGCGTCATCGCCGGCATCGACCCGGCCTTGAGCGGCTCGGTCAGCGTCACCCCCGCCGGCAACCCGAGCAAGCGCCCGCGCAACCGGCATGCCGGCATCCCGCCGATGGCGCAGGACATGGGCAATGGCAGCAGTGCCTTCAAGCCGCCGCAGGCCGGCGGCGGCGGCGTTGCCTGGGTCTTCAACAACACCACCGGCATGATCACCGGCCTGTGCAGCGTCAGCGCCGCGACGACCAACGGCGGCTTTGTGTTGTCGGACATCGAAAGCTGCAGCAACAACACCCTGGCGCATCTGCTCAGCGGTTTTGTGCGCTTCGCCGGCGGCGCGTCGCAGCCGACCGCTGCCGAAGCCGAAAGCCCCACCGGCCTGGTGCGGCGGCTCGACATGAACGTCGTGCTGAGCACGCCGCCCGGGCCGTCGGGCCAAGAGGCGCAGTGGTCCCACCCCAGCCTGCCAGAGTGTTATGACGACGCACCGGCGACAACCGCCGACGTGCTCGCCCGCACCGCGGTCGCTTATTACTGCCTGATCCCGGCGAATACCAAACTGGTCTGGGCCGGCTTCTCGACGATCCTGCCGCTGGCCTTCACCGACGACCCGGCCAGCGAATGGTCGATCCCCTTTGCCGGCGTGCCCTCGCCCACCCATCGGCTGTGCCGCTACACGCCGGCGCTGAATGACGCGCAGGTGGTGCCGAATTCGCAGCACCCGCGTGAGTACAAGGTCAAGTACCTCGACCCCGACCGCGGCATGCTGCCGATCCCGACACCGCCGCTGCCGAACCAGAATTTCCTGGTCGTCAATACCGCCCACACCTGCCCGACCGACACGGCGGCCAATCCGGCCAGTGGCGACTTCATCAACGCCAATACGCTCGAGCAACTGCCGCTGCCATCGACGCCGTAGCCGGCGCGCGGTCACTGCGATCAGCCAGCGCCAGACGGGCCCGCGCCACGCGGCGAGCGCCGCGCCGCGTAGACTGGCCCCGCATGCCGCTTCACGACCTCGACCACCAGCGCCTGCGCGAAGCGCTGACGCTCGCGCAGCAGGCGATCGGCCTGTCTGACCCCAACCCGCGTGTCGGATGTGTCATCGGCCATCCCGACGGCCGGGTGCTCGCGAGCGGTTTCACCCAGGCCGCCGGTTCGGCGCATGCCGAGGCCGCCGCGCTGCAGGGGGCCCGCGCCGCCGGTGTCGACGTTAGTGGCGCCACCGCCTGGGTCACGCTCGAGCCCTGCGCGCACCACGGCCGCACGCCGCCTTGTGCCGATGCGCTGGTCGATGCCGGCATCACACGCGTGGTGATCGGCGTCGGCGACCCGTATCACCTCGTCGACGGCCGTGGCGTCGCGCGGCTGCGCGCCGCCGGCATCGAAGTCGCATTTGCCGACCCTGCCTTTGCGCTCGAATGCCGCGAACTCAATATCGGCTTTCACTCG
>JANPDN010000158.1:0-32390 GCA_031431555.1 Rubrivivax sp. | reverse complement strand
GCCCCCGCCGCCGGCTGCGCCCCCGCCGGCACCTGCCGCCGCGCCGGCACCGGCAGTCGAGGCGCCCGCTGCGCCGGCCCGCCCGACCAGCGAGAAGGTTACCTTCGCCGCCGACGCCTTCTTTGACTTTGACAAGTCGGTTCTCAAGCCCGAAGCGCAAGCCAAGCTGACCGATCTGGTCGACAAGACCAAGGGTGTGAACCTCGAAGTCATCATCGCCGTCGGCCATACCGACTCGGTCGGTGGCGACGGCTACAACCAGAAGCTGTCGATTGCACGGTCCGAAGCGGTGAAGAACTTCCTCACCAGCAAGGGCGTCGAGAAGAACCGCGTCTACACCGAAGGCAAGGGCGAGAAGTCGCCCGTGGCCGACAACAAGACCACCGAAGGCCGCGCGAAGAACCGTCGCGTGGAAGTCGAGGTCGTCGGGACCCGCGCCACCAAGTGATGCACCGGGCCTTTCGGGGCCCGTGTCACACCAACCCCGCTGCGGCGGGGTTTTTTGTTTCTGCGGCTAGGATCAGTGCATGACCGCAAACGCCCACACGCATACCGGCAATGTCGACGAGCAGGAGCTGGCGAAGTTCAGCGAGCTCGCACATCGCTGGTGGGACCCGCAGAGCGAATTCCGCCCGCTGCACGAAATCAACCCGCTGCGGCTGGACTGGATCGATGCGCTCGCCACCTTGCGTGACAAGGTGGTGCTCGATGTCGGCTGTGGCGGCGGCATCCTGGCCGAGTCGATGGCCTTACGGGCGGCGCAGGTGACCGGCATCGACCTGGCGACCAAGCCGCTGGGCGTCGCCCGACTGCACGCGCTCGAAGCCGGCATCGACAACGTCGACTACCTCGAGATCGCGGCCGAGGCTTTGGCGGCAACGTCGCCGGCGGCTTTCGACGTCGTCACCTGCATGGAGATGCTCGAGCATGTGCCCGACCCGTCGTCGGTTGTGCTCGCTTGCGCGACGATGGTCAAACCCGGCGGCTGGGTGTTTTTCTCGACCATCAACCGCAGCGCCAAATCGTTTGTCTTCGCGATCGTCGGCGCCGAGTACGTACTCAATCTGCTGCCGCGGGGGACCCACGAATACGCGCGCTTCATCCGGCCCAGCGAACTCGCGCGCTGGTGCCGCGAGTCGGGGCTGGCCCTCGAAGGCAGCCGCGGCGTGGGCTACAACCCGCTGACCCGACGCTACAGCCTAACCAGCGACACCAGCGTCAACTATCTGCTCGCCTGCCGCAAGGTCGTATGAGCCTGCCCCGCTGCCCGAAAGGCGAATACCGTAGTGCGCAGCACGAGGTTGCGTGATGAGCACGCAGGCGACCCAAGTCGTGCTGTTCGATCTCGACGGCACTCTGGTCGACAGCGCACCTGATCTGGCGGGCGCAGTGAACGAGTTGCGCGCAGCGAATGGCCTGGCTGCAATGCCGCTCGACCAGCTGCGGCCGCTGGTCGGGTCCGGTGCCCGGGGCATGGTCGGGGCAGCCTTCGGTGTCGCGCCCGGCGACGCGCGTTATGCGTCGTTGCGAGATGATTTTCTCGAACGGTATGCCGCCCGCTTGCTGCAACTGACCGTGGTCTTTGCGACGATGGAACCAGTGCTGCGCCGGATCGAAGCTGCGTCGATGCGCTGGGGTATCGTGACCAACAAAGCGCTGCACTTGGCCGAGCCCATCGTCGCCGGCACTGGCTTGAGCCCACGCGCGGCGGTGTTGATCGCTGGCGACAGCACGCCACACACCAAGCCACACCCGGCACCGTTGCTCGAAGCCGCGCGACGCGTCGGTGTCGATCCGGCCCGCTGTATTTATGTCGGTGACGATATCCGCGACATGCAGGCCGGCCGTGCTGCGGGCATGGTCACGCTGGCTGCCGGTTGGGGTTACCTCGGCCCCGAGGCCGACCCGCGCGCCTGGCCTGCCGACGCCGTGCTCGACGCGCCAGATGGTCTCTTGCATTGGCTGCGATTGCCCTAAACTCAGCAACCCAGGGGCCGACCTGGCTTCGACGTGGGTTCGGAGTCGGCGCAGGGCATGCCGAGCACCAGTCAGCTCGTTAATCCATCTGGAAACAAAGTAACTGCGAACGACGAACGTTTCGCCCTCGCCGCTTAACACCGGTGAGCCTCTCAACGGTTGGCCAATGGGCCGGGTTTGAAGGTCGCAAGACCCGATAGCTGAGAGGTCATTCACATTGGCTGGTCTGCCGCCGGGTCACTCGGCGGTGGATAAGATCAAGTGACTGGCATCCTGCACAGCGTGCTGCTGCGCGGCGCAGGGCGTGAGATCCAAATCAGCCAGCTACGCATGTAGAACTGTCCGGCAAAGGCTTGCGGACGGGGGTTCGATTCCCCCCGGCTCCACCATCCACGGCCCCGCAAGGGGCCACAAAGCATCAAGCCCCTAAGTAGATCAACGACTTAGGGGCTTTTTCATGTCCGCATGAGACCGGATAACTGCACTTGCATCCCGCGATTGACCCGATAGCCCATCGGAGGCCAGCGTTGCCGGGGCGGCGGGGGACTTCGCGGCGAACTCTTCGATGAACGCCTTGGTGCACGGGTGTTGCGAGACGCACGTCCGCACGGGCGAGCTGGGCTAGGCTTTGAGGTCGAACTCGACATGCACGAAGTCGCCGCGGTAGGTGACCTCGCCGAGGTAGATGACGCGTCGCCCCGGGCCTGTGAAGACGCGTCGCACATCAGCCACCGGCGCATTCACGCTGATGCCGAGATGGCGCGCGACCTCGAGATCGGCGGTCGAGATCGTCAGTACCTGGCGCGCCGTGGCGATCTTCACCGACGGCATCGTCGTCAGCAGGGGGATGACCGTCTGCTTGCGGAAGCGTGCCGGGTGGCGGGCGAAGATTTCGGCGTCGAGGTAGATGTCGATGACGCAATAGGGACGCCCCTGGCGCGCATGGATGCGCCGCATGTAGACGTACTTCGGCGCCGGTATGCCATCGTCTTCGGTCAGGCGCGGGCTGCGCGTTGACTCGTCGATGTTGAGGATGGTTGGGTGCGTGTCCCGGTAGACGTCAGCTAGGTTCTGCAGCGAGGTCTCGACGCGCAGCCAGCGGTCGGCGCACGGCGCCGCGGTGACGAAGGTGCCGCGCCCGCGCTGCGGCGAGACCAGGCCGTCACGCGTCAACCGGTCGATGGCTTGGCGCACGGTGACGCGCGCGACCTCGAACTCGGCAACCAGTCGCTCGAGCGATGGCAGCTTGTCGCCCTCTTTCCAGACGCCCTTGGTGATGCGCTGGCGGAACAGGTCGGCGAGCTGCACGTACAGCGGCACTTGGGCGTTGTCGAGGATCACGCGACCGTCACCGCATCGAGAGGCACCTTCGCCGCGCGGCCGGCCGCGTCTTCGAGCACCAGCGCCGCGCCCTTTTCGCCGATCATGATCGCCGCGGCGTTGGTGTTCGTCGAGACGATGCGCGGCATCACCGAGGCGTCGACGACCCGCAGCCCTTCGATGCCGCGAACGCGCAGTCGCTCGTCGACGACCGAGCGCGGGTCGCTGCCCATGCGGCAGGTGCCCGTCGGGTGGAAGACGGTGCCGCCCTTGTTGCGCGCGAACGCTTCCAGCGCGTCAGCCGTCGTGACGTGATTGCCGGGCAGGTGTTCCTCGCCGGTGACCAGGCCGCGGAAGGCTGGTTGGGCGTAGATCTCGCGCAGGATGCGCAAGCCAGCGACGAGCACTTTCACATCGCGCGGATCGGTGAGGTAGCCGGCGCGGATGCGCGGCAGCGCCAGCGGGTCGGCGCCGGCGATCTCGACCGTGCCCGTCGATTCGGGCCGGCATTGCGCGGCAGACGCCGAGAAGCCCGAGAAGCGGTGCAGCGGATCGCCCGGCTTGTCGACCGACAGCGGCATGACATTGAACAGCACGTCGGCGCGCTTGCCCTGCGCATGTTCGGTGGCCACGAGCCCGCCCACCTGGCCGGCGCCAACCGTCAAGGGCCCGCGCTGGCCGAACAGCCACTGCGCGCCCATCTGCGCCAGCTTGACCGGGTTGCGCACGTCGTCGTTGAGCGAGCGCTTGTGCTTGAGCTTGACGATGACGCGCGCCTGGTAGTGGTCCTGCAGATTGGCGCCGACCTCGGGCGCATCGACGGCCACGCCGATGCCGTGCTGCCGCAACAGCGCCGCCGGGCCGATGCCCGAGAGCTGGAGCAACTGTGGCGACTGCAAGGCGCCGGCAGCGAGGATCACCTCACCATCCGCCTGCGCACTTTTGCGCTCGCCACGCTCGACCCACTCGATGCCGGCGGCGCGACCGGCAGCGACAACGATGCGCGTCACCTGCGCCCCCGTCACGACGCTCAGGTTCGGCCGCTGCCGCACCGGCGCCAGGAAGGCCGTCGCCGCGTCGCAGCGCCAGTGGCCGCGCAGCGTGAGCTGGTAGCGGCCGAGACCGTCGGAACGCGCGCCGTTGAAGTCGTCGGTCAGTGGGTAGCCGGCCTCGGCGCCGGCAGCGAGCCAAGCCTCGCAGTACGGATGGTCGTTGCGCAGGTTCGAGACACCCAGTTCACCCGACGCGCCGTGGTGCTCGCTCGCGCCACCTTCGTAGCGCTCGGAGCGTTTAAAGAAGGGCAGCAGTTCGTGATGGCTCCAGCCGCGCGCGCCGTGCACACCGGCCCAGTCGTCGAAGTCGGCGTGCTGGCCGCGGATGTAGAGCAGGCCGTTGATCACGCTCGACCCGCCCAGGGCCTTGCCGCGCGGCCAGGCGACCTCGCGCTGGCCGGTTGCGGTCTCCGGCTCAAGCGGAAACTGCCAAGAGAAGCGCGGGTCGTAGATCGAGCGGAAGTAGCCCACGGGCAGACGCAACCAGAAGTGGCGCGCGTCTGTGCCGGCCTCGACGAGCAGCACACGACACGCCGGGTCGGCGCTGAGCCGGTTGGCGAGCACGCAGCCCGCCGAGCCGCCGCCGACGACGACATAGTCGAAGCCGGCTGGTGTGGTCACGGCGCCTTGCCCGACGGCCCGACGATCAAGCCTTGACCGTCTGCAGGAAGAGCTGGGTATCGAAATATCTCGACGCCGGCACCGGATTGGCGATGTTGCCGGCCACCGCAAAGAAGTCGGTCACCTGTTGCAGCCACTTCGTCGCCGTGCCGTCGGCATAGAGCTTGCGCCACTCGGCCGACGTGTAGTACTTCGAGAACTTCATCGAGTCCCTGAAGTCGGCCAGAGGCACGTCCTTGTACTGGGTCTTCTGCAGCGTCTCGGCGGCGCCATCGAAGTTGGCGAGCATCGTGTCGTTGACCTCGACCCAGGCCGCCACCAGCGCGGCGAGTGCCGGCTTGTTGGCGTCGTAGAAGTCGTTGCGCGCGGCCCAGCCGCCCATGATCGCGGCCTCGGGGTAGAAGGCCGAGGCATCGACGATCTTGCGCGCGTTGGGCACCTTCTGCTTGACCGTCACGTCGAACGGCACCCACAGCGCCACGGCCGGCACCGCGCCGGAGACGAACGAGGTCACGGCCTCGGCCATGCGCTGGTTGACGAGCTGCACGTCCTTGGCCGGATCGAGTTTGGCCGAGCGCAGCGCGCGGTCAAGAAAGACGTGGGCAGTGGTGCCGGTCGTGGTCGAGATCTGCTTGCCCTTCAGGTCGGCGATCGACTTGATCGAATCGTCGCGCACCCAGAGCTGGGCCGTCGCGTACTCGATGTTGTTGAGCAGGAAAACCTTGCCCTGGCCGCGGGCCGGGAAGTTGGAGACGACGGCGCCGGTGGAGAGCACGTCCAGGCTGCCGCCGATCATGGCCTGGAACAGCTCGAGGCCGGTCGTGAACTGGATCAGCTCGAGATCCAGGCCGCGTTTGGCCCAAGCGCCGGACTGCTGGCCGAGCCAGATCTGGCCGTCGACGGCGGGCGTGTGCAGGTAGCCGACGCGCAGCTTGGTGCGCGCCTGGGCGAAGGCGCCGGCGGCGAAGCCGGCCAGCGAGGCGGCGGCCGTGGCGGCGCTGCCGGCCTGAAGAACAGTTCTGCGGCGAAGGGTCATGGTCGTCTCCTTGATAAGCGGGCACGCGGCCCGCGGTGGCTCAGGGTCACTTGCTCGATCAATCAACTGCAGCGCGGACGGCCGGTTGAGCAGCTTGGGTTTGCCTGGCCTGCGCTTCGTACTCTTCCATCACCAAGGCGCGGATCTGTGCGCGCAGCGCCGCAAAACGCGGGTCTTCGTGCACTGACTCGTTACGCGGGTAGCCAAAGGGCACGTCGATCACGGTGCGCACGCGCGCCGGCCGCGCCGTCACGACGACGATGCGCGACGACAGGTAGATCGCCTCGTCGACCGAGTGCGTGATCAGCAAGACGGTCTTGCCCTCGGCGGCAAGCACCTGGAGCAGCAGGTCCTGCATCGCGGTGCGGGTCTGGGCGTCGAGCGCGCCGAAGGGCTCGTCCATCAGCAGGAATTCGGGCTGCACGGCGTAGGCGCGGGCGAGTGCGAGCCGTTGGCGCATGCCCCCGGACAAGTGCTTCGGGAAGTGGTCGGCAAAGTCGGCCAAGCCCATCAGCGCCATGTATCGGCGCGTGATCTCGCTGCGCTCGCCGGCATGCCGGCGATTGGCCGCCAGGCGCAGGCCGAACTCGATGTTGCCGCGCACCGTGAGCCAGGGAAAGACGCCGTACTCCTGGAAGATCACGCCGCGGTCAGGGCCGGGCGATTCGATGGGCTTGCCGTCGAGCAGCGCCTGGCCGCGCGTGGGCTTGACGAAGCCGCCGACGATATTCATCAGGGTCGTCTTGCCGCAGCCCGAGGGGCCGATGATCGAGACGAACTCGCCCTGGCGAATGTCGAGGTTCACGCCGTCGACGACGCGCATCGGCCCGGCGGCGGTGGTGAAGTCCACGCCGACGTTGTCGAAGCGGATGCGCACCGGCGCTTGGGTCGTGTTGCTCATGCGATGCGGCTCAGGCAATCCGGTCTTGCCAGGCGACGAGCTTGCGCGTCGCGGCGCGCAGCGCCAGGTCCATCGCCAGCGCGATGAAGCCGATGCAAATGATGCCGACGTAGATGATGTCGAGCTGGAAGAACGACGAGGCGTTCTGGATCAGCGCGCCCAGGCCCTGCTGCGCGGCGATCAGCTCGGAGGCCACCAGCGTGGCCCAGGCCACGCCCAGGGCCACGCGAACGGCGGTGAGGATGTGCGGCACGGTCAGGGGCAGGATCACCTTGGCGAAGATCTCGGCGTCGTTGGCGCCGAGCGTGCGGGCCACGCGCACGTAGATCGGGCTGATCTGGCCGATGCCCTCGACCATCACGATCACGCCGGCAAAGAACGACGCGTAGAACAGGATCACTGTCTTGGCGACCTCGCCGATGCCGAAGTAGACGATGACCAGCGGAATCAGCGCGATTGGGGGCAGGGCGCGGAAGAAGTTGATCAGCGGGTCGACGAAGCTGCGCACGCCGCGGTACCAGCCGATCGCGAAGCCCACCGGCACGGCGACCAGCACGCCGAGGAAGACGCCGACGAAGACCCGCCGCGTCGACATCCAAACGTCCAGCGCCAGCCGATCCTGGCTGAGCGCGATGAACTTGGCGAACACTGCGTGCGGAGCCGGCACCAGCGCAGGGTTGACCAGGCCGCTGGCACGCACCGCGTACCACAGCACGAGGATGGCCAGCCACGGCGCGGCGACGAGCGCGGCACGCGACAGGGGGTTGTTCGCTTGCGGCTTCAAAGTGATGAACGTACCATTTACCATCCCTTTATACCTCAGTTCGATGGCCGACATAAACCGGAAAAGTCCCTTGCCACCCGCGATAAAGAAGCTCCAGACGCATGTCCTGCGCTGGCCGGTGCGCTTGCCCGTGCGCACCTCCTTCGGCACCATGCGCGACCGGCCGGCCGTGCTGCTGCGCATCGAGGACGAGGAGGGCGCGCACGGCTGGGGCGAAACCTGGTGCAACTTTCCATCCTGCGGGGCCGAGCACCGCGCCCGGCTGATCGAGACGGTGCTGGCGCCGCTCGTGGTCGGGCGCGCGTTCGCCTCGCCCGCAGCCGCCTGGGCCGAGTTGACAAAAATGACCGCCGTGCTGGCGTTGCAAGCGGGCGAACCCGGACCGATCGCGCAGTCGATTGCCGGCGTCGACATCGCGATGCACGATCTCGCCGCGCGGCGCGCTGGCGTGCCGCTGTGGTGCCATCTCGCCGGTGCTGCGTCAACCGCAGGCGCACCGCCCGCCCGCAAGGTGCCGGTCTATGCGAGCGGCATCAACCCCGAGCGGCCAGGTGAAGCGGTGGCCGCGCTGCGCGCCGCGGGCTACACGGCGTTCAAGCTGAAGGTCGGTTTCGGCGAGGCGCGTGATGTCGAGAACCTCGCTGCCGCGCGTGCTGCGGCTGGCAGCGACGCGGTGGTTATGGCCGACGCCAACCAGGCTTGGGATATCGACACGGCCCTCGTGATGGCGCGCCGGCTCGCCGGGTCGGCGCCGGCCTGGCTCGAAGAGCCGCTGCGCGCCGACCGCCCCTGGTGCGAGTGGTTGCGCCTCGCCGCGGCGTCAGCAGTCCCGCTGGCCGCTGGCGAGAACACGATTGGCGACGCCGCGTTCGACGCGCTGATCGCGTCACGCGCCATCGCCGTCGTGCAGCCCGACCTCGCCAAATGGGGCGGCGTGTCGAGCGTGCTTGGCGTCATCGACCGCATCGCCGCTGCCGGTTTGCGCTACTGCCCGCATTACCTCGGCGCCGGCATCGGCCTGCTCGCTACGGCGCATGTGCTGGCGGCGCGTGGCAACAGCCAGAGCTTGCTCGAGGTCGACGCCAACGAGAACCCGCTGCGCAGCTTGCTGTGCCCTGCGCTGGGAGAGGTCAGCGCAGGCCGTCTGGAGTTGAGTCCCGCAGCCGGGCTGGGAGTCGAACCCGACTTGGCCTTGCTTCGGTCGGTGTGTACGCAGGCGTAGGCGGGCAACCTATGGTGTAAGAGCCCGTGAAGGCTCGACTTCGGGCCGCGCCTACGGCCCGGGGTGTCTCGACTGTCGACACCCCGTACAGCCGCGAGCACTGATTCACGGTGGGTAGCGAGTACATCGGCTGGCTACACTTCCAGCTGATCTGGGAGCAGCTTGCTCAAGACCCAACCCGGTATGCCGTGATGAACAATTTGCGCGCGTTCAAGCTCGCCGTACCGCAGGCTGCGATCGATGAGTTGCATGCGCGCCTGGACCGCACGCTGTGGCCCGACGAGGCGCCTGAATCGCAATCAGCACCCTGGGCCTACGGCACCTCGCTGGCCTTCATGCGCGAGTTGGTGCATGACTGGCGCCATCGCTTCGACTGGTGCGCTACCGAAGCGGCGCTCAATGCATGGCCGCAGTTCAAGACGCGCATCGACGGCATCGACATCCACTTCCTGCATGTGATCGGCCGCGGGCCCGATCCGCAGCCGCTGCTGCTCTCGCACGGCTGGCCCGGCTCGGTGCTCGAATTCATGAAGCTGATCCCGCTGCTTGCGGCCGAAGGCTTCAGCCTCGTGGTGCCCTCGCTGCCTGGCTACACCTTGTCGTTCGAGCCGCATCAACCGCGCAAGTCGCTGGCACAGATCGGCGCCATCTTTGACACCTTGATGCACGAGCGCCTGGGCTACGCGCGCTACGGTGCGCAGGGCGGCGACTGGGGGTCCTTCGTCACCGCGTGGCTGGGTGCAAATCGCGCCGAGCACCTCAGCGGCATTCACCTGAACCTGATGCCCTTGAAGCGCGACGCGGCGATGTTCAACAACCCGAGCCCCGCCGAGCGCCGTTATGTCGACGAGATGCAGGCCTGGTTGAAGGACGAGACCGGCTACCAGGCGATCCAGGGCACGCGGCCGCAGACGCTGGCTTTTGCGCTGACCGATTCACCCGTCGGCCTGGCCGCGTGGATCGCCGAGAAGTACCGCGTCTGGACTGACAACAGAGGTGACCCGCGCGATGCGCTGAGCATGGACGAGATGCTCGGCAATATCAGCCTGTACTGGTTCACGCGCTGCATCGGTGCCTCGTTCTGGCCCTACTACGCACGAGCGCACGGTCCCTGGCCAATCGAAGGGCCGGTCCTTGTGCCCACCGGCTACTGCGAGTTCCCGCACGAAATCCTGCGTCCGCCGCGTGAGGCCGCGGCGCGCACCTTCACCGATATCCGGCGCTGGAGCGTGATGCCCAAAGGCGGTCACTTTGCCGCGCTCGAACAGCCCGCGGCGCTGGCCGGCGAGATCAGCGCCTTCTTCCGAGGCCTCGAACAGCCGAAGGAGCCTCCCGACGCTGCGTGACCCCGATGGGCTCGCGCCGTTCGTGAGCGCCGTGGCGGTCAAGCACGCAACCGTCAGGGTGTGACGCCGTACCGCCACGACTGATCGTGCTCGTTCACCTTCGGGGTCAGACTCTCGCGCAGGATCGCGGCGATCGTTCATGATGAGCACCGCCGCGACTGCGGCGGCGCCGCTGGCAACGAGCCTGCCCGCCACGGCGCAGACCACGCCAGCCGCGCGTGCCGAGCTTGCCGCAGCGACGGCCGCAAGGTCTGCGGGGTCGCAGAGATCGCTGGCGATGCAGCTGCGTGTGAACGGCACCGACCACCACCTCACTCTGGACCCTTGAACCGCGCTGCTCGATGCGCTGCGCGAGCTCGCCGGCCCGGAGGGCTCGAAGGAGGGTTGTGACCACCGCCCGTGCGCTGCCTGCACGGTGCTGCTGGACGGCGAGCGGGTGCTGGCATGCCCGACGCTGGCGGCGCAGGCCCAGGGCCGTGCCGTCACCACCATCGACGGCGTGGCGGCGGTGGCCCGTGTCAACGAAGGCCGCGCCAGCAACGACGCCGAGATCCGCGAATACAAGAGCGGCAACCTGTGCCGTTGCGCGGCCTACCCGAACATCGTTGCCGGGGTGCGCCAAGCCGAGCCGCGGATGCGGAGGGCCTGATGCGGCCGACAGCTTCGAAGCCGCGCGCGAAGCGGCGCACGGGCTGGTCGAGCGCTACCAGCGCCAGGCGCCATCGGCGACGTTTGGATCGAAAGGCTTGGTCGACCAGCGCACGTCGCAGGTGCTGCCTGAACACAAGGCCGTGAGCCTGGGCGATGCCGAGGTGGCGTTGCGACGCTCACCCGTGGTGCGCGTCGCCGAGTACGCCACGCCGACTCAGCACTACAACCCGATGGAGCTCTTCGCGACCACTGCGCATTGGGTCGGCGACGAACTGACGGTCGACGAGCCAAGCCAGTTGGTGTACGGTCTGCGGGCGGGCCTGGCGAGCCAGCTCGGCATCGCGCCAGCTGGGCCGCCCGGTGATGCTGGTGGCCAGGCGCGACCAGGGGTTCACGGTCTCCGGGCACCGACACGAAACGCGGCACCGCGTGCGCATCGGCGCCGGCCGCGACGGCAAGTTCACTGCCTACCACCACGCCCTGTGGGATCTCAACGGCCGCGCCGACCGCGACCCGCCGATCTTCATGCGTTCACCGTCTGACTTGCCGGTCATTTTTGCGCTGGAAAGTGCTGTCGATGAATTGGCGGTGAAACCGGCGATGGACCCGGCGGAACTGCGCCGCATCAACGACACCGACAAGAACCGGGTCAGCGGCAAGCCGTACAGCAGCCGCAGCCTGATGGCCTGCCATGACGCGGCCAGTGCGGCCTTGGGCTGGAAAAGTCGCAACCCCGGCCGGGCGCTATGCGCTACGGCGATTGGCTGATCGGCTGATCGGCTGGGTCTGCCCGCGGGTGCAGGCGAGGCTGCGAGCGCGGCGCAGCGAACGGCGGCCTTCGAGAAGCTCAAGCTTGGCGCGGTCGAGGAGACTGGCAACTTCGTCCCGGTCAGCAGCCGCTCGAAGCCCACCGCGGGGCTGTACACCGGCAGCAGCGACATCACCGGCGGCGCCAACCTGGGCAACGACGGCAAGACCATGTTTGCCATTGGCGCCGAGTTCGTCGGGGTGCGCGTGCACGCAGGCGCGCGCGAAATCCGCGCGCCGCGCATCGTCGGCGCGTTCGCGGCCGGCCGCAGCATGAACCCGCGCACGGCGCACAGCCAGTTGATCGGCGGCATGATCCGGGGCATCGGCTCGGCGCTGCACGAACACACCGAGATCGACAAGCGCGAAGCGCGCTACATGAACGACAACCTGGCCGAGTATCTGATCCCGGTCAACGCCGACATCCGGCAGGTCGATGTGATCCTGGTGCCCGAGGTCGACAACGATGTCAAGCCTGCAGGCGCCAAGGGCACCGGCGAGCTGCTCGATGGCGGCACACCCGCAGCGGTGGCTGACGCGGTGTTCCATGCCACCGGCAAGCGCACCGTGCGCTGCCGATCACGATCGACGAGTTGATCCTGGGCCGAGACGCTGCCGCCGGCTGACACCCTCGGCGGTTCAACCCGTGTCCGCCCGGATCAGGTGAGGGGGATCGCTGCGTGGCAAGCGATGTGCCGATCGACGCTCGGCGCCGCTGGCGTGTCAGACGGCATGCAGCCCGCCCAGCGCGCTTCGCCGACACAGCATCCGCGTGTTCGCCGATGCACGGCCGGCTGCAACGGCAGCACGATCCAGCACAAGCTGATCGACGAAAGACCGTCATGACGAACCTGCCTCCTGCCGCTAACGCCTCTTTCGAGATGCGTTTTGTGTCGCTGTTCGCGGCTGGGCGCAGCTTGGTCTTCCCCTGCAACGCGCAGGGTCAGGTGGACCTGGACGGCCTGCCCGACCAGGCGCGCAACAACTACCTCTTTGCGCGAACCCTCGTCGGGCGCGACTTCGCAGCGCCTCGCGTGCGCCGGTGCAAGGTCGCGGCCGAAGAGGTCTGAGCGGGCCGACCCGTTACACGCGATTCTTCAAGCCCCGCGCTTGCGCGGAGGCACCTGGAGGCGCCTGGAGGCACGTCGCTGCACGCGCACGCAGGCGGTTTACCGGGGCTGCCAACGTCAGCGCATCTGCAACTCGGCGTGTCGCCGATGCCCGTGGGGCGCTTGCCGGTGACTGCTGCGGCAGCCACCTTGAACAGCTGCACGAGCCTGCTTCCTTTCACGTCCCAATATGCGGCGTGCGAGATCTTGACCTGTACAAGTGCCCGGTCACGGTCTTCTGCACCGCCGGGGAACCAAGCCTGTGCCATCTTGGACCAGAGTTGCCGCTTCTTGGCCAGGTCTTCGACGACGGCGGCGATGCCCGACACCGAGATGTAGCCGTCGCAACCCACGTCGGCGTACGAGACATTCGCAGAAGGGTCTTCGCCGATGTCGGCGACCGGATCGCCTGCCCTGGACATGAAGAACGACAAGCTGCTGTCTTCGCCCACGCCCTTGTTCTTTGTCGTCAGCGGCCTGGCGTGCCGGTGCCCGTCGGGGTTGCGGGCGGTGAACATGGCGAATCCGATGTCCCTGATCATGTCCCACAGCCGCTCCCGCGCCGGTCTTCGTCAGTTGAGCCTGGGTCTGGTGTCGTCGATGTCGTGTCGAATGCCTTCGTTCACGCGGGGTCGGCAGCCGGGAATGCGGCGCTGTGACGGTGCAAGTCGGGCCCTTCGACCAATTCGTCGAGCCGCCTTTGCGGTCTTCTCGCAGCGCGGATATTCATCGCCGCCAGCGCCACTTGCAGCATGCTCAGTGCCGGCGCTTCGTCGTACCCGCCTCAGGCAACCCAGGGCGCATTGCTGAGCAAACAAACCCAGAAGCCCCGGTTGCGCCGGCGCTCCCGAGAAGAACCGGCGAGCCACGCGGCGCACAACGTCGCGGCCATGGCGGGCCATTGCAGCAGATCGAACCAGTCCACTGCCCGCGCCGCCTCAAGCTTGCACTGGTGTGGCGCGGTACGGCTTCCAATGGCCGGGTGTTTGCGCCAGCCGGTCAGCCACCACGGCGAGCACGGCGGGGTTCCAGCCCATGCCGAGGTGGCTGCTGGTGACCTCGATGTCTTCGGCATGCGCCGCGGCTTCGTGGTGGGTGCAGGTCTGCCAGGCCACCACGCCGTCAGACCGGCTGTAGATCGAGCTGGTCGGCACGCCCGGGGCCGTGCGCAGGCGGTCGGTGAGCCGCGGGTCGAACACCGGTGGCGAGCCGTTGAGCAACCTGAAGACCCAGCCGACGTTGGTGTGGTCGGCCTGGGCATTGAACGGCGTGCCGATGGTGATGACCTGGCGCACGCGCGGCCCCATCAACTTGGCCACTTCGCGTGCATACAGGCCGCCCAGGCTCCAGCCCAGCAGCGTGGCGCTTTGCAGTCGCGGCGCCAGCAACGCCGCTGTATGTGCCGCCAGTCCAGCCAGCCAGGCATCGACGTCGCCTTGCGGCCCGGTGTTGAAACCCCGACCCCAGTCGATGACGTCGTAGCCCAGGGCGATGCAGTGCCTTCGAAGCGGTGCGAGCGCCTTGCCGTCACTGCCCAGCCCTGGAAACAGCACCACCGGGTGACCGTCGGCCGCGGTCGGCGACGCGCGGCTGTCCAGCGCATGCGAGACGTATTCCCACGCCGCGCGCCACGGCTCTGCACCCAGCAGGGCAAGTGGCGGGCGGCGTATTGCGGCGACGTTGCAGGCGGGGGTGAGTGGCATATGGGTGACCTGGAAGCGAATTGCACAGTTTCGGGCCGGCGTCATCGCGACTTCGCCCGCGCAGGCCGCAAAGCGGTGTAGGACGCAGGCGCGTTCGCAGCGCGACGCCCAAGCTTGCCTGCTGTCCTACAGGCGGGTGCGAAGCCAGCCGATGCAAAGCGCGGCGCGGCTGAACGAACATGTTCGCCTACTTCCAAAGTCGCCGTGATCTACGACATCCTTCACCGAACCGAATACCGCTTCCACCGCCCGGTGGGCTTGGGGCGTCACCGCATGGCCTTCCGCCCGCGCGACTCGCACGACATGCGGGTGCTGGCCACGGCGTTGACGGTCGAGCCCGAACCACAGCGCGTGGACATGGTGCTGGACGTCTACGGCAACTCGGTGGCCTTGTTGCAGCCGGCGGCAGAGTCAGACCATCTCTTCGTCACCTCGACCTTCACAGTGGAGCACCTCGGCTCCAACGCCTTCGGCCTGCCGAGTGCCGCAGAGTCGATGTGGATACCGCCCGCCTACCAGCCTGCCGAGCGGCTGGCGCTGCACCCGTTCCTGCTGCCCTCACACCCCGACCCCGCGTATGCGTTGCGCAGCTGGGCCCAGCCCTTCGCCAACGAAGGACTGGCGCAGGGCGGGGGCCCGCGCCAGACCATCGCGGCCATGGCGGCCGCCATCCGCAATGGCTTCGAATACCGGACGCGGCAAGAAGAAGGTGTGCAATCGCCGCTGCAGACCCTGGCGACGAAGTCCGGCGCCTGCCGCGACTTTGCGACACTGATGATCGACGCCTTGCGCCACCTGGGCATCGCGTCGCGTTTTGTGTCTGGTTATCTCTACGTGCCGCAGGCGCAAGGCATCGTCGGGGGCGGTGCGACCCACGCCTGGGCGCAGTGTTACCTGCCCGAGTGCGGCTGGTTCCCGGTTGATCCGACCAACAACCTGATCTGCGGCCACGACCTGATCCGCGTCGCGGTGGCGCGCGAGGCCAGTGAGGTGGCGCCGCTGAGTGGCGCCTGGTTCGGCAGCCCGGGCGACTTTGCCGGTATGCACGTTGACGTGCAGGTCCAGATCAAGCCGTGACTCGAACTGCTCCGAGTGCCGCGCACCTGACGCACCAAGCCAGCGCTGACGCCGCGGTGGGAAGCGCCCCACTTCCAGCTAGCGGCCGGCATGGGGGTCGAAGTCGGCCATCGACACTCGGCTACCGCTGGCATGCGAGTCGTAGATCGCGGCCTGGACATGCAGGTTGACGAGGTAGTCGTCGGCGCTGTTTTCGAGCACTGCACCGTCGCGCAAATGCGCGAGCACATGCGCTTGCAATGCCGTGCAGGCACCGCCGAAAGCGCTGCTGGAAGTGCCGCCGTAAGAACCACCTGAAACGCTACCAGTCGCGCCAGCGCCGCCGCGGCCGTAAACATGCTCGGCCTCCAGCCCGTGATGCGGCTTCCACCACAGGCGGCCGTCGCCGTCCAGGCGCATCACGCCGGACCCGCCTTCGAGCCACATCTCACCGAGTGTGTGGCGCGGGTTCGCTGCAACATGGTCATTGAGCCGGTTGCCGTCGAACAGGCCCTGGCGGTCGTCGTCGAACTCGGAGATCACCAGGCCTGCATCTTCGCCGGCGATCGCCGGGTTCAGGCGCCGCAGGCGCGCCGTCACTGCGCGCACTTCACCAAAGAGGAAGCGAAAGGTGTCGATGAAGTGCACGCCGGTTTCGCGGATCAGCAATTGCGGCATCGTCTGGAAGTAGGGCTGGCGTTCCAGGTATGCCTGCGCGCCCTGGCCATCACCGGGGCGCAGCCGGAAGGTCACGCTGTGCAGGCGGCCGAAGCGGCCCGCGTCGATCCAGCGCCGGCATTCGCGGAACCACGGCGTGAAGCGAAAGTTCTCGTGCACGACCAGCGGCACGCCGCTGCTGCTGGCGAGGGCGGCCATCGCTTCGGCCTGCTTGAGATCAACGCCAAAAGGTTTTTGGCAGATCGTCGGTATGCGCAACTGCAATGCCGCTTGCACGACGGCGAACTGCGCCGCCGGCGGCAGAACCGCATCGACGATATCCGGCTGCGTGGCCGCGAGCATCTCGCCGGCATCGGCGAACGTCGCGGCGATGCCAAAGCGCCGGGCCAGGGCCTGGGCGCGTGGCAGGTCGGTGTCAGCGATGGCCACCACCTCGGCGCCGGCCGCTTGCCAACCCTCGAGATGGAAGGGCGCGAAGTACCCCGCGCCGACGACCACGATGCGCTGCGTCATGGCGTTAGAGGCCGTCGATCACGGCGCGAGTGATCGCCGCGGTGCCGCTGCTGCCGCCAAACTCGCGCGGGCGCACGGTGCCGCTGGCAAAGGCTTTTTCGATCGCACTCTCGATCCGGCGCGCACCATCGGCCAGGGCTTGATCGGCGTGGCGCTCGGCCAGCCAGTCGAGCATCATCACCACCGACAAGATCATGGCCGTCGGGTTGGCGATGCCTTGTCCGGCGATATCGGGTGCGGTGCCATGCGCGGGCTGGAACAGCGCGTAGCGGTCGCCGATATCCGCCGATGGCGCCATGCCCATGCCGCCAGCGAGTGCCGCGATCTGGTCCGACAGGATGTCGCCGAACATGTTCTCGGTGACGAGCACGTCGTAGGCCCAGGGTTTTATCACCAGGTTGAGCGCCATTGCATCGACATAAGCACTCTCGGTGCTGATATCGGGGAAGGCCAGCGCGCGCTCTTCGAAGACTGCGCGCCAGAGAGCCATCGATGTGAAGACGTTGGCCTTGTCGACATTCGTGAGATGGCCACGTTTGCCTTGGGCCTTGCGCTGGCGTGCCAGGTTGAATGCAAAGTCGCAGACGCGCGCGGTGCCGGCGCGACTGATCTTCATCGTGTCGTAGGCCGCGTCGGCTTCGATGCGGCCGCGCCCGCGGGCATAAAACAGGCCCTCGGTGCTTTCGCGCACGAGCACGAGGTCGATCTCCGCAGCGCGTGGGCTGGCCAGCGGCCCGGGCAGGCCGGCGAAGGTGCGGATCGGGCGCACGCCGGCGTAGAGATCGAGCGCAAAACGGATGTCGAGCTGCGGGATGATTTCGGTGCCATCGGCGGCGCGCACATGTGGCAGGCCCATCGCGCCGAAGAGGATCGCGTCGGCCTCGCGACAGGCCTGCAGCGTGCTGTCGGGCAGCGCCACGCCGGCATCGACGTAGTGCTGCGCGCCGGCCGGGTGCACGTTGGTCTCGAAGCGGCGCGCCAGGCGCGGCTGCAAAGCCTTGAGCACGGCCAGCCCCGCGTGGGTGACTTCGACGCCGATGCCGTCGCCCGGGAGCACGGCAATCGAATAACTCTTGGTGGTCATCACAGGGCTTTCAGAGCTGGGCAAATCGGTACTGTTCGAAGATCGCCAGCAGCTCGCGGCTGGCACGTTGGCGGTGGGCGCGGTTGGCCCGCGCGGCGCCGTCGGCGTCACCCGCAGCCAGGCGTTCGACCAGCGCGCGATGTTCCTGGGTCGACGCCACCGGCTTCGGGCGCAGCCGCAGCGTGACCATGCGGGCGCGGTGAGCGCGGTCCCAGTAGTTCATCACCGTCGCCTGCAGTTGCCGGTTGCCGGCAAGCTCGACAAGTTGGGCGTGGAAACTTTCATCTGCGGTCGCCCAGGCATCCAGGTCGCCGGCCTTGAGCGCCTTGTCCATCATCTTCGTGGCGTCGATGAGTGGCTTGAGCACCAGCGGCGTCGGCCGGCTGCGGGCCAGGATCTCCACCGCCATGCATTCGAGCGCGGTGAGGATCTCGTAGATCTCGCGCATGTCGGCTGCCGACACCGGCAGCACGCGCATGCCGTGGCGCGGCACGACCTCGACCAGGCCCTCGTTTTGCAGACGCATCAGCGCTTCGCGCACCGGCGTGCGGCTCATGCCCAGCGCGAGTGCGACTTCCTGTTCGAGCGCCTGGTGCCCCGGCGGCCAATCGGCATCGAGGATGCGCTGGCGGATCGCCTGGTAAGCGCGCCCGGCGGTTGGCGACGCGGCCGAAGCGGCCGCGTTGTTCGAGCTCATGGCACGCGCCAATGGGCGGGTTCGACACCCGCGGCGGGCAGCCGCAGGCGCTGCAGCGAGTCGCCGAGCAGGCAGCCGAGCCGTGCGTCGCGCCGGTCGGGGCCGCAGAAGGCGATGCTCGAGACATTTTTCATGCGCCGACCGGTGCTGCGGTCGAGGTGCTCGCGGCCCATCGTGTTAAACAGGTAGGCGGCCTCGACCCAGGCCAGGTGCTCGGCGTCGGCGTCTTCGAGCCACAGCGTCTGGGCGCCATCGGGCGCGACGCGGATCAGGCGGTTGCTGACGATGCTCACGACCCAGGCGTGGCCGTCGGTGTCAAACGCCAAGCCATCGGGAAACGTGCCGGCACCAAATTCGGTGATCACTTCCTTGCGGCCGAGTGAGCCGTCGGCCTGCATCAAGAATCGCGACAGTCGGCGGCCGAAGGTTTCGTTGACGTAGAGCCAGCTGCCCTGTTCGGCGACTTCATTGGTGTAGCCCAGGCCGTCGGCCACGATGCGCGCGCCCCGTGCATCGACACGCACGATGAAGCCGTCAGCAACGCCCTGGCGGTAGCCGAGCGCGCGCGGCGACAGGCGCGTGCTCACGGTGACCCAGTAGCCACCATCGGCAGCGCGAAGCACGAAGTTTGTTGGTGGCAGGCTGATCTTGTCGACGTCGAGCAGCCAAGCTTCGGCCTGGCCGGCGCGTGTGAGTCTGAAGACGCCCCCTTCGTCTTGCCCCAAGTGCGCGAGCAAAAAAGAGCCGTCGTCCAGCAGGGCGATGCCGTTGGGCTTGAGCACCAGGCCGCCCGGCCCGGTGGCGGTGTACAGCGCTGCGCTGCGGTCGGGGCGCAGGTGGTGGACGCCGCCGCGCCAGTCGGCAGTGAAGATGTCCCCGGCGCTTGTGGCGAGCACACATTCCGGCCGCACCAGGCCTTGGCCGACGGTGCCGAGAAGGCGCACCTCGGGGTGCAGCACCGGGCCCGGCGCAGGCTGCGGTGGTGCCAGCGGTTTATTCGAAAGGCTCATTAATGCATACGTTAACGCATGCAATGATCGTCGTCCAGCGGGTTTACGCAAGCCGGCGGCAGCGGCGCCGACGACGCTGCTGCTGCCCTGCGGGCGCAGTTCAGCCCGCGCGCCGCAGCAACTCGACGCTGGCGATGCCGGCCAGCGTGGCCACCAGCGACCCGATGAGATGCGCGCCGATCGCAGCGCTGGCCAGCAGCAGCCGGCCCTGCTGCAGCAGCAACACAACTTCGGCCGAGAAGGTCGAGAAGGTCGTCAGCCCGCCGAGAAAACCGGTAATCACAAACAATCGCCATTCGGCCGGCCAGCCGGGTTGTTGTGCAAACAGCGCCACCGCGACGCCGACGAGATAACCGCCGATCACATTGGCGATCAAGGTGCCCGGCGGGATCGACGGGAACACGTGGTTCAGCCCGGCCCCCAGGCCCCAGCGCAGCAGCGCGCCGATCGAGGCGCCGGCGCAGACCGCGGCGATGCTGGGCCACAGGCTGTTCAAGCTGCTCAGACTCATGAATCGATTATCGGCGGCCGCCTTCGGTACCATCCGCGGCGGCAAACAACCGGAGCGTCGCGCGATGGGCATGGACGTGGTGGACTACGAGATCAAGGGCGCCGAGATGCAGTTTGTCGAGATCGAGCTCGATCCCGGCGAGGCGGCGGTCGGTGAGGCCGGCAGCATGATGTACATGGACGCCGGCATCGGCATGGACACCGTCTTCGGCGACGGCAGTGCGCAGCAAGGCGGGCTGTTCGGCAAGCTGCTCGGGGCCGGCAAACGCCTGGTCACCGGCGAGTCGCTGTTCACGACGGTCTATTCAAACAACGCGACCCAGAAACAGCGGGTGGCTTTTGCAGCGCCCTACCCGGGCAAGATCCTGGCGATGGATCTGCGCCGGCTCGGTGGCACCTTGATCTGCCAGAAGGACGCATTTTTGTGCGCCGCGCGGGGGGTCTCGCTGGGCATCTTCTTCCAGAGAAAAATCGGCGTCGGTTTTTTTGGCGGCGAGGGTTTCATCATGCAGCGGCTCGAGGGCGAAGGCCTGGCGTTTGTGCATGCCGGCGGCTCGATCCTGAAGCGCGATTTGTTGCCCGGACAGACGCTCTTTGTCGACACCGGCTGCCTGATCGCGATGACCCCGAATGTCAATTTCGAAATCCAGTATGTCGGCAAGATCAAGACCGCGCTGTTTGGCGGCGAGGGGCTGTTTTTTGCCAAGGTCACCGGCCCCGGCACGGTCTGGTTGCAGAGCCTGCCGTTCTCTCGACTGGCGTCGCGGGTCTTTGCCGCTGCCCCGCAGCGTGGCGGCTCGCGAGAAGAAGGCTCGGTGCTCGGCGGCCTGGTCGGCGGCGGCGTGCTCGGCGGCATCCTGAGTGGAGACGATGAATAGGCTGCGTGCGCGCTGGTTGACAAGGCCCGCGCTGCCGGCGCTGCCGGTGCTGCTCGTGGTGCTGATCGCTGCGGTGGCTCTGACCGCGCCGGCGACATCGGCACTTGCGGCGCCGGCGGGGCATCTGCACCTCGAGGATTTCACGTGGACCGAACTGCGCGCGCGCATCGATGCTGGTGCGACGACGGTATTGATTCCGATCGGCGGCACCGAGCAGAACGGGCCGCATATCAGCCTGGGCAAACACAACCAGCGCGTGCGTTTGCTGGCCGAAAAAATCGCTAAAGCGCTGGGCAACGCGGTGGTCGCGCCAGTGCTGGCGTATGTGCCCGAAGGCAACATCACCCCGCCGACCCAGCATATGCGTTATGCGGGCACGATCTCGGTGCCTGAGGCGGCATTCGAAGCGATGCTCGAAGCCGCGGCGCGCAGCCTGCGCCAGCACGGGTTTCGTGATGTCGTGCTCCTCGGTGACCATGGTGGCTACCGCTCCAGCCTGGATCGCGTTGCGGCGCGGCTCAACAACGCACCCGGCCCGCGGAGTACCGGCCGTGCGGATGGGCGCAGCGATGGCCGCAGCGACGGCCGCGCCGACGGCCGGGTATTGGCGCTCGGTGAGTACTACCGCGCTGCCAGCCGCGGTTACATCGAGACGCTCAAGGCGCGTGGTTTCAGCGCCGCTGAGATCGGCAGCCATGCCGGCCTGGCGGATACTTCGCTTTCGCTGGCAATTCACCCGGCGGGGGTGCGCAGCGAGGTCATCGCCGCCGGCCGCAGCGCCGTTGATGTGAACGGTGTCGTCGGTGACCCGCGCCGCGCCAGCGCCGAGCTCGGCCAGATCGGCGTCGAGCAGATCGTCGCGGCCTCGGTGGCTGCGATCCAGACAAGGTTGGCGCGGTGAGCGCGCCACGCCTTCAATCCAAACCCAGAAGCTCCATTCAAGTCATGAAATCGAATCTTCGAAGACCGCTTCTTGTTGGCACGGCAGCATCCGCCGCTTTGGGCCTGTGCGCCGTGCTGGCGTCCGGCCTGCTCGGTGCCGGTGTCAGCACCGATGTACAAGCGCAGGCCACTGCGCCGGCGCCGGCATCAGCCGCCACGCCACCACCACCGATCAGCACCTTGCCCGGCATGCCACCGGTGCTCGATGCACGCAACCTGTACAGCGAAACGGCCACGGGCAAGATCAGCGCCGCCACCACCGGCGCGCTGGAACGCATCTATGTGCCCAACCTGCGCTCCAACGACGTCTACGTCATCGACCCGGCGACGCTCAAAGTCGTGAGCCGGTTCAAGGTCGGCATCGGGCCGCAGCACATCGTGCCATCGTGGGACTTGCAGACCCTGTGGGCCACCAACAATGCCGAAGGCCGCACCGACGGCAGCCTGACGCCGATCGACCCGCGCACCGCCAAGCCTGGCAAGGCGGTGATGGTCGACGACCCGTACAACATGTACTACACCCCCGACGGCAAGTCGGCGATCGTGGTCGCCGAAGCACGCAAGCGGCTCGATTTTCGTGACCCGAAAACGATGGACTTGCAGTATTCGATCGACACCCCGGGATGCCCGGGCATCAACCACGCCGACTTCTCGATCGACGGCCGCTACGCCATCTTCACCTGCGAATTTGCCGGCACGCTGGCCAAGATCGATATCGCCGAACGCAAGGTCATCGGGTATCTGAAGCTGCAGATGCCGGCGACGCGCTTCAAGGAAAAACCGGGTGCGGCACGCACCCAGCCGGGCCAGGTCTGGGAGCCCGGCGAGACCGAAATCTGCACCGTGCAAAAGGGCATGCCGCAGGACATCCGCAGCTCGCCCGACGGCAAGCGTTTTTATATCGCCGACATGCATGCCGACGGTATCCACATCGTCGACGGAGCGTCGTTCAAGCAGGTTGGTTTTATCCAGACCGGGCTCGGCGCGCATGGCCTGTATCCCAGCCGTGATGGCAAACGCCTGTACGTGGCCAACCGCGGCTCACACAAGGTGCATGGCACGCGCCTGGGCAATGGCGGCGTCGCGGTGATCGACTTCGCCAGCGAAAAGATCGTCGCCCGCTGGGGCGTGCCCGGCGGCGGCAGCCCGGACATGGGCAATGTCAGCGCAGATGGCAAATGGCTCTGGCTGGCGGCACGTTATGACGATGTCGTCTACCGCTTCGATACCAGCAGCGGCGAGGTCACGCAGATCAAGGTCGGCGCCGAGCCGCATGGCCTGACCGTGTGGCCGCAGCCGGGGCGATATTCGCTCGGTCACACCGGCAATATGCGTTGACGCGTTGATGCTTTGATGCACCAACAAACGCCGATCGCCGTACCAGACCAGCGCCGCTGCCAGTGAACCCGGTCTTCGACGCTTTCTGGCGCGCCGCAGCGTATTGCCTGCACCCGCGCGTGATCCTGTGGTCGCTGCTGCCGCTGGTGGTCGCGGTCGGTGTGGTGCTCGGCCTTGGCTGGGCGTATTGGGAAACCGCGGTCGCCGCGGTGCGCGCGACGCTGGAGCAGTGGGCGCTGATGGCGGCCACGCTGCAATGGCTTGAATCGGTCGGTGCCGGCGGCCTGCGCGCGGTCATCGCGCCCTTGATCGTGGTCGCGATGGCGCTGCCACTGATCGTCATCGGCTCGCTGCTGCTGGTGGCCTGGTTGATGACGCCCGCGCTCGTCGGCCTGGTAGCAAAACGCCGTTTTCCCGAACTCGAACGACGCGGCAGCGGCGCCGCATGGTGGCAGGGTGTCGCCTGGTCGCTGGGCTGCACGCTGGTCGCGCTGCTCGTGCTCTTGCTCAGTCTGCCGCTGTGGTTTGTGCCGCCGCTGGCGCTGCTCGTGCCGCCACTGGTCTGGGGTTGGCTGGCGTCGCGAGTTTTCGGTTTTGACGTGTTGTCAGCGCATGCCAGCGTCGGCGAGCGGCGCCTACTGCTGCACAGCGAACGCTGGCCGATGCTGCTGATGGGCGTGGCCGTCGGCCTGCTTGGTGCGGCGCCGTCGCTGGTCTGGGCGGCCGGTGCGATCACGCTGATCTTTGCGCCGCTGCTGGTGGTGGTGTCGGTCTGGCTCTACACGCTGGTATTTGCTTTTGCGGCGCTGTGGTTCGCGCACTTTGCGCTGGCCAGGCTGGCGCGCTTGCGGGCCTTGCCCGACGCCAGCGCGGCGAGGACTCCGCTGCCGCCTTCGTCACCTTCGGCGCCTTCACCGTCACTTCTCGAGAACCCCGAAAGCCCCCCGCCATGAATATCGGCCTCATCATCGTCGGCGACGAAATCCTGTCTGGCAAACGTACCGACAAACATCTGGCCAAGACGATCGAGTTGCTTGGCGCGCGCGGTCTGTCGCTGGCCTGGGCGCGGTACGTCGGCGATGACCGCGCGCAGATCACGCTGGCACTCAAAGATGCCTTTGGCAGCGGCGACCTGGTGATATCTTTTGGCGGCATCGGCGCCACGCCGGATGACCACACCCGGCAATGTGCCGCTGCCGCGCTGGCACGGCCGCTGGCGCTGCACCCCGATGCCAAGTTGCTCATCGAGCAGCGCATGCAGGACATCGCGCGTGAGCAGGGCACGGCCTATGTGCCCGACCACCCCGACAACATGCACCGGCTGAACATGGGCGTGTTCCCCGAGGGCGCCGCGCTGATCCCTAACCCGTTCAACAAGATCCCCGGCTTCTTCGTCGGCGATGTGCACTTCGTGCCGGGTTTCCCGGTGATGGCCTGGCCGATGATCGAATGGGTGCTCGATACCCGTTACGCGCACCTGCATGGCGGCCAGCGCGCGCCAGAGCGATCGATCATCGTCTTCGGCAGCATGGAAGCGCTGCTGACGCCGCTGATGATCGATATCGAAAAGCGATTCGATGCGGTCAAGGTCTTCAGCCTGCCCAGCGTCGACGACCCCAAGTGGGGCCGGCATATCGAACTCGGCGTCAAGGGCGCCGGTGATGTCGAGGCCGCCTACGTGGCGATGAAAACCGGGCTCGATGCGCTGGGCTGCAAGCTTGGCCCGGAGATGGTGCGGGGCTGAAGGCGCGCACCGACGTCGTGCGCGCTGATTGGCGGCGAGCACCAACACCGGGCGTTGGTGTTGGCGTCGATGCGGGCGTCGATGCGCGCCGTGCGGCGCGGCGCCCGCGCAGCAGCCCCGGGCATGCTTAGTGCTACATTCCCGTGCGCATTTTTGGGGGCCCCGGCGACGGGCGTCCTCCTGCTGCCAGAACCGCAAATCCCCAGACCCCGCCCGCAAATCCCCACCCCAAGAGCAAACTTAGGAGCAGTTGATGGCCAAGAGCGTCGCCGACGTGATGAAGATGGTGAAGGAAAACGAAGTCAAATTTGTCGACTTCCGCTTCACCGATACCCGCGGCAAGGAACAGCATGTGACCGTGCCGGTCTCGCATTTCGACGAGGACAAATTTATCAGCGGGCACGCTTTCGACGGCTCGTCGATTGCTGGCTGGAAGGGCATCGAAGCGTCCGACATGCTGCTCATGCCGGACCCGAACACCGCCAACATCGACCCGTTTTTTGAAGAGCCGACGGTCATCATGAGCTGCGACGTGCTCGAGCCCGGTGACGGCAAGCCCTACGAGCGCGACCCACGTTCGCTGGCCAAGCGCGCCGAGGCTTACCTCAAGAGCAGTGGCGTTGGCGACAAGGCCTTCTTCGGCCCCGAGCCCGAGTTCTTCATCTTCGACCAGGTGCAGTGGAACATCGACATGGCCGGCGCGTCGTACAGGATCGGCTCCGAAGAAGCGCCGTGGTCCACCGGCGCCAGCTTCGAAGGCGGCAATATGGGCCACCGCCCGGCAGTCAAGGGCGGCTACTTCCCGGTCCCCCCGGTCGACAGCTTCCAGGACATGCGCTCAGAGATGTGCCTGCTGCTCGAGCAGGTCGGCATCCCGGTCGAGGTCCATCACCACGAAGTCGCCGGCCCCGGCCAGTGCGAAATCGGCACCCGCTTCTCGACCCTGGTCGAGCGTGCCGACTGGCTGATGCTGCAGAAGTACATCATCCACAACGTCGCCCACGCCTATGGCAAGACCGCGACCTTCATGCCCAAGCCGGTGGTCGGCGACAACGGCAGCGGCATGCATGTGCACCAGTCGATCTGGAAAGACGGCAAGAACCTGTTTGCCGGTGACGGTTATGCCGGCCTGTCGGACATGGCGCTGTACTACATCGGCGGCATCATCAAACATGCCCGCGCGCTGAACGCCATCACCAACCCCGGCACCAATAGCTACAAGCGCCTGGTGCCTGGCTTCGAAGCGCCGGTGAAGCTGGCCTACAGCTCGCGCAACCGCTCGGCATCGATCCGCATCCCCTATGTCGCCAGCCCTAAAGGCCGCCGCATCGAGGTGCGTTTCCCCGACCCGACCTGCAACCCGTACCTGGGTTTTGCGGCGATGTTGATGGCCGGCCTGGACGGCATCGAAAACAAGATCCACCCTGGCGAAGCCGCGACCAAGGACCTGTACCACCTGCCGCCCGAAGAAGACGCGAAGATCCCGACCGTCTGCCACAGCCTGGACCAGGCGCTCGATTGCCTCGACGGCGACCGCGCCTTCCTGACCAAGGGCGGCGTTTTCACCGACGGCTACATCGATGCCTACATCGAGCTCAAGATGCAGGAGGTCACGCGCTTCCGCATGGCCACGCACCCGATCGAGTTCGACATGTACTACAGCCTGTAATCCGGCGCACGCTGGTTTTGCAAGACCCAAGGGCGGCCGAGAGGCCGCCCTTTTTTCATTCGATCGAAGGTCGCGCTCCTGGGTGAAAATGGGGGATGCATTGCCCGCCTCACGCACCTCCCGCCGCCAGCCCGCAATCAGTGCGCCGAGGCCGCTGCCCGTCAGCGCGCCGTGCCTGCGTTGCCGCCGTGCTGGCCGCCGGCGCGTTTGTGACGCAGGGGCAAACGACCAGCCCCGCGCCCGTGCTGGCGCAGGACCAGCCCAAACCGGTCTACCGCTGCCCCGGCCCGCCGGTGCTGTACACCGACGCCATCTCGGCGCAGGAGGCGCGTGAAAAAAGCTGCCGCACGATCGAAGGCGCGCCGCTGACGATCGTGCAGGGTGGGCGCCGTGCGCCGCCGGCCGCATCTCCGGCGTCGCCTTCCGCAAACAGCGGCCCGCGCTCGGCCGACTCCAAGGTCGACCCCGCCGCGCAGCGCGCACGCGACAGCGACGCCAGGCGCATCCTCGAAGCCGAGTTGCGCCGCGAAGAAGAAAAGCTCGATCAACTGCGCCGCGAGTTCAACAACGGCGAACCCGAGCGCCGCGGCGAGGAGCGCAATTTCGCCAAATACCAGGAGCGCGTCGCCGAGATGCGCGCCGGCGTGCAGCGCAAGGAAAGCGATGTCGCTGCGATCAAGCGCGAGCTGTCCAAGCTGCCGCCGTGACCGCGCTCGACGCGCAGCGGGCAGCCAGCGCGCTGCAAAGCGGGCACCGATTTACGGCCTTCGACTTGCTCGCGACGATGGTCGCGCTGGCCGGCTCCGACGGTCAATGCCTGTTTGTCAACAACACGCTCGAAGATGTGATGGGCGTGTCGCGCCGTGCGCTGGTGCGCAGCAGCCTGCTCGACTGGATGGTCGACGCGGCGCCGCTGCGCGACACCTTGGCTGCGGTGGTCGGCAACCACGTCGCGACCAGCCGCTTCGAGGGCCTGCTCAAGCGCACGCCGCTGGGCCATGCCGAGCCGCTGCCGGTGCATGTCATCGTCAGCCAGACCGACCGTGCCGACCAGGTGCTCGTCGAGATGATCGAAATCGAACAGCAGACGCGCCTGGACCGCGAAGAGCGTTCGATCGGGCTGGCGCAGGCGAACAAGGAGCTGCTGCGCAACCTCGCGCACGAGATCAAAAATCCACTCGGCGGCATCCGAGGTGCGGCGCAGTTGCTGGCGATGGAGATCGCGGGTCAACCGCCGGGCCGCCCCAAGGATGACCCACCGCCGCGGGGGGCGGACGCCGTATTCGGCGTCCTGGGGGCCGTCAATGCACGCGGGTTGGGCGAATACACCGACGTCATCATCCACGAGGCCGACCGCTTGCAGCTCCTGGTCGACCGCCTGCTCGAGCCGCACCGCAACCCGCATGTCGTTGGCGACGTCAATATCCACGAGGTCTGCGAGCGTGTGCGCTCGCTGGTGCTGGCGGAGTTCCCGCGCGGGCTGGTCGTGCAGCGCGACTACGACACCTCGATCCCGGAGTTTCGGGGTGACCGCGAACAGCTCATCCAGGCGGTGTTGAACGTCGTCCACAACGCCACCTACGCGCTTGCCGAGCGCCGTGCTGCGGGTGACGCGCTGATCCGGCTGCGCACGCGCGTCGTGCGCCAGGCGACGATCGGGCGCCAGCGTTTTCGCCTGGCACTGGAATTGCATATCGAAGACAACGGGCCGGGTGTGCCCGAGCACCTGCGCGACAGCATCTTCCAGCCCCTGGTTTCTGGGCGCGAAGGTGGCACGGGTCTCGGGCTGACGCTGGCGCAGACTTTTGTGCAGCAGCACCAGGGCACGATCGATTGCGACAGCGTGCCGGGCAGCACGGTCTTCACGATCATCATCCCTTTGCCTTGAAATACCTTGAGACACCTTGACGCAGCGCCGGCCGAATGAAACCCATCTGGATCGTTGACGACGACCAATCGATCCGCTTTGTGCTCGAACGTGCGCTGGCGCGCGAGCAGTTTGCGGTGCGCAGTTTTGCCAACGGGCGCGATGTGCTCGCCGCGCTCGACGACGACGACGGCAACGGGCCGCAGGTGCTGGTCAGCGATATCCGCATGCCGGGCGGCTCGGGCATCGAGCTGCTGGCCAAGGTCAAGGCCCGCCTGCCCGGCTTGCCGGTGATCGTGATGACCGCCTACTCCGACCTCGACAGCGCGGTCGCGGCATTCCAGGGCGGGGCGTTCGAGTACCTGCCCAAACCTTTTGACGTGCCCAAAGCGGTGGAGCTGATCCGCCGCGCGGTCGACGAGAGCCTGCGCGAAGCGGTCAGCGATACCGCCTTGTCGGTGGTGCCCGAGATGCTCGGCCAGGCGCCGGCGATGCAGGATGTCTTTCGCGCCATCGGGCGGCTTTCGCAGAGCCTGGTCACGGTGCTCATCACCGGCGAGAGCGGTTCCGGCAAGGAGCTCGTGGCGCAGGCGCTGCACAAACACAGCGCGCGCTCGAGCGGGCCGTTTGTGGCCATCAATACCGCGGCGATCCCGAAAGACCTGCTCGAGTCCGAACTCTTTGGCCACGAACGTGGTGCCTTTACCGGCGCCCAGACAACAAGGCGCGGCCGCTTCGAGCAGGCCGACGGCGGCACCCTGTTTCTCGACGAGATCGGCGACATGCCGTTTGACTTGCAGACGCGACTGCTGCGGGTTTTATCCGACGGCCAGTTCTATCGCGTCGGCGGCCACCAGCCGCTGAAATCAAACGTTAGAGTCATTGCGGCGACACACCAGAACCTCGAAGAGCGGGTGCGCCAGGGTGCCTTTCGCGAAGACCTGTTTCACCGTCTCAACGTGATCCGGCTGCGCCTGCCGGCGCTGCGCGAGCGGCGCGAAGATATCCCCGCGCTGACACGTTTCTTTCTGGCCAAAAGCGCCAAGGAGCTGGGTGTCGATGGCAAGCGCATCACCGATGCGGCGCTCGTCCAGCTGGCGGCGTTCGACTTCCCCGGCAATGTGCGCCAGCTCGAGAATATTTGCCATTGGCTGACCGTGATGGCACCGTCGCAAGTTGTCGAAGGCAAGGACTTGCCGCCGGAATTGGTGGCTGCGGCGGCGACTGTGCCGGTCGCGCCGGAAGCGGTGAAATTGGCCGCGACCGCGGCAGATTCGACACCCGCGACGATCCCTGTCCCAGCGCTGCCCGATGCCGGGCTGCCGGCGGCGAGCCCGATGTCGGCCGCGGCATCGGCAGCCGGCATGCCGGTGCCCGACTGGCAGTTGGGTGTCGAGCATGCTGTTCGCGCACTGCTTGCCGAAGGCCGCAACGACGCATGGGACGTGTTGTCGCGACAGTTCGAAGCCCGCCTGATCGTCACCGCGCTCGACGTCACGCGCGGCCGCCGCATCGAAGCCGCGCAGCGCCTGGGCATCGGGCGAAATACGATCACCCGCAAGATCCAGGATCTCGAACTGGACTGATTCGGATCGGCGTTCGATCGCATAAGAACCCGACGTTGGCGCATGGCCTTCCTGGTCCTTGCCGCAGCCTGTTGTTGCCGTTCGACGTGGCGTTGAAAGCGGTCTTCCAGGTTGCTTTGTCCTCGCAGCCAGGATCGGGGTGACCGGCTTTTGTTGTGGAATTCTTATGCCCTTGCGCCGGCCACCCCAACCCCGGCTGGGCCGGTGGCGGCGTGGCGTCGAGAAGACCCATTCAGCGGGCCAATGTGCTTCGCGTTTGGATCACCAACCGACCTGCTCAAAGGGTCGGCGCGGGGGTGGCCCGGCGGCGTGCCTAAGACTTCCAGAAGCGTAGCCGGGCCACCCCCGTGTCGGCTCTGCGCGCGCCGATGACGGAGCTCTCAAAGCGGCTGTCGTGCCGGCAGAGTTGGTCAGCAAGTTGGCAACCGAGCATCGTCGCCGGTTGATGCCGCTGAACGCACAGTGATGCGAAGCGCCCCGGCAGGCAGCGCGCCGTTTGCGCGTCAGGCCAGTTCGACGATCACCGGCGCGTGGTCGCTCGGCCGCTCGTTCTTGCGCGGCAGTTTGTCGATGACGCAGCCCAGCACGCGCGGCTTGAGCGCATCGCTGACGAGCGCGATATCGATGCGCAGGCCCTGGTTCTTGCGGAAGGCCAGGTTGCGGTAGTCCCACCAGCTCCAGACCCGGGGCGGCTGCTCGAAGAGCCTGAATGCGTCGTGCAGCCCGAGCCCGAGCAGCTTGGCGAAGTGGTCCCGCTCCTCGGGGGTGCAGTGAATCTGGCCGGCCCAGAGGACCGGGTCAAATACATCGCGGTCTTCGGGGGCGATATTGAAGTCACCCAGCAGCACCAGCTTCGGATGTGCGGCCAACTCGTCCGTTAGCCAAGCGCGCAGGCCACGCAGCCACTGCATCTTGTATTCAAACTTGTCGGTGCCCGGCGCCTGGCCGTTGGGGAAGTAGCCGCCGACGATGCGCACCCCGGCCACGGTGCCGGCGATCACCCGCGCCTGCGCATCTTCAAACCCCGGGATGTTGCGCACGATATCGCTGGCCGGGCTGCGCGACAGCAGCGCCACGCCGTTGTAGGTCTTCTGCCCGAAGCACTGCGCCGCATACCCCGCGGCCTCGATCTCGGCTTGCGGAAACTTGTCGTCGGTGAGTTTGGTTTCCTGCAGCACGATCGCGTCGACCGGGTTGGCGCTAAGCCACTCAAGCAGTTGCGGCAGGCGCACGGTCAGCGAATTGACATTCCAGGTCGCGAGTTTCAAAGCAGTCCTAAGTAGCTGTTTTTATTGCATGTTATTTCTTGCAGTATGTACGATACCCCCAAGCATACCCCCAAAGTTTTCCGCTGCGAGCCCAGTCGATGGCGCTGGGCGGCAATCTGTTGTCGTCATCCTACAAGCGGTCGTCGGCATGCTCTCTTGGATGCGCGTGCAGAGCGTCATCCGGCCCCCAGCGCCGCCGCGTTCACCTTGAGCGCAAGCGCTTGGCAACGCTGCAGCAGGACGTCAAAGGGCTCAGCGTCGTCCAAGAGCAGGCCGTCCTCAACCATGCGCTGGTAGTCCTCGGCGAGTGTCTGCCGCGCTTCGCCGCTGGGTGCCAGCATCAGCGCGCCAGTGACCGCTGCGCGGTAGTCGATGGGCGTGCCGTCTGGCGTCGACTCGGCGAAGAAGATGCTCTTGTGCGTCGCCACCGCCTCGGCCAGCGCGCGGTCAGCGGCTGCGCTATCGACGAAGCCTGCAGCATCGAGGCGGGTCACGTCATGCCAGTGCCGCGCGAAGCGCGCGCCACCGCGGAAGCTGCCTTGTGCGCAGAAGACGTGGATGGCCGTGGCTTTCTCCCAGAACGTTCGCTCGGGGCGCATGACCTGCGGCGCGGCCGACGGAAAGCTCACTTCCGGCAGGTGCAGCGCGGCGTCGCACGCGACCGGTCGCGGCTCGTTGGGCTCGCCTGTCGATCGCGCGCCGAACTCCAGCAGGACCGAAGGCCGGACATAGCCCGTGCCCTCGCCGAACGCCTCGTAGTCGATGAAGATCTGTTCGTCTTGCGCGCGTGCCTTGGCCGCCAGACCTTGGTCGGCAAGTGCTTCGGCCAGTTCAGGCGCCACTCTCTCTTTGACGATTGCGGCCAACCGTTGTCGGATCTCCTTGCTCCACTTCTTCTCCTGGCTGCGAGACGTGGGCCAGGGGGAGTCGGCCTTCTCGATCAGGTCCGGAGCGATGGCACGGATGTCGTAGGTGAGGTCCACATCCTCGGAGAAGCGCTTGATCACACCGTACGCCTTGG
>JANPDN010000157.1:0-28182 GCA_031431555.1 Rubrivivax sp. | reverse complement strand
GACGATGTGCACGAGCGGGTCACGACGCTTGCCGAGTCGATCGCGCGCGGCTCGCGGGCTGGCTGCACGGTGTGCATCAAGAAGCACTACCCGGTCACGGTGAACGACCCGCAGCTCACCGCGGCGATGTTGCCGACGCTGCAACGGGTCGCCGGCGCGGGCCTGCTGCTCGCGCCCAAGGTCACCGGCTCGGAGGACTTTTCCTTCTTCCAGCGGGTCGTGCCCGGGCTCTTCATCTTCATCGGCGTGACACCCGAAGGGCAGGATCCGGCCAAGGCGCCGTCGAACCATTCGCCGAAGTTTTATATCGACGAAGCCGGGCTCGGTATTGGCGTGCGCGCGCTGGCCAACCTGGCCTGCGATTTTCTGGAAGCCACGGGCCCGGGCGGGGCCTGAGCGGCAGAACGCCTCCAAAGGCCCGCGCCAGCGAGGATCGCGCCCGGCCCCTATCATGGCTCGATGAACCCGACCGAAAACCGTATCCGCGGCCTGACGCCGGAGCGCCTGGCCGGCATGCGCCGGGGCGTTGAAAAAGAAAGCCTGCGTGTCGACGCGCAGGGTGTGCTGGCGGTGACGCCGCACCCCGTGGCGCTGGGTTCTGCGCTCACGCACCCGAATATCACCACCGACTTCAGCGAGTCGCAGCTCGAGCTCATCACCGGCGTGCATGCCGATGCCGCCGGCTGCATCGACGAGCTGCGCGCGGTGCACCAGTTTGTCTACCGCGCCTTGGGGTCTGAGCGGCTGTGGGTGTCGAGCATGCCGTGCGAACTGCCGGGCGACGAGACCATTCCCATCGGGCGCTATGGCTCGTCGAATGTCGGCCGCGCCAAGAGTGTCTACCGCATGGGCCTGGGCCACCGTTACGGCCGGCGCATGCAGACGATCTCGGGCATCCACTACAACTGGTCGATGCCGGGCCTGGGCAACGAAGACTACTTTGCGCTGATCCGCAATTTCAGGCGCCAATCGTTTTTGCTGCTGGTGCTGTTCGGCGCGTCGCCGGCGTTGGGCGCGAGTTTCGTCGAGGGCCGCGCGCATGACCTGCAGCCCTTGGGCGAGCGCAGCTTTTACCGGCCGCAGGCCACGTCGCTGCGCATGGGGCGGCTGGGTTACCAGAGCGACGCGCAGGCGGCGCTGAACGTCAGCTACAACTGCCTCGAAGGTTATGCCGCTTCGCTGCACGGCGCGTTGACGACGCCGCACCCGCCTTATGAAGCCGTCGGCGTGCGCAACCTGGGCGGTGAATACAACCAGCTTGCGACGAGCCTGCTGCAGATCGAAAACGAGTTCTACGGCACGATCCGCCCGAAGCGCGTGATCCGCAGCGGCGAGCGCCCGCTGCACGCGCTGCGCGAGCGCGGTGTCGAGTATGTCGAGGTGCGCTGCATGGACCTAGACCCTTTCGAGCCGCTGGGCATCGCGGCGCAGACGATGCAGTTTCTTGATGTCTTTTTGCTGCATTGCCTGCTCAGCGACAGCGCCGACGACACGCCGCAAGAGACTGCCGAACTCGCGCGCAACCAGCATCGCACCGCATCGGCCGGGCGCGAGCCGGGTTTGATGCTCGAGCGGCAGGGCCAGCCGGCATCACTCGTCGCGTGGGGCGAAGAGATCCTCGCTGGCTGCGTGCCGATCGCGCAGCACCTGGACCGCGTGCAGGGTGGTGATGCGCATGCGGCGGCGCTGCGCGCGGCCGCGGCGCGCCTGGCGGCGCTCGATTCGACGCCATCGGCACGCGTGCTGGCGACGATGCGCGCCGACTTCGGTGACTCGTTTGCGGCCTTCGTCAATGCGCAGTCGACGCAGACCCGCCAGGCCCTGCTCGAGTTGCCATTTGATGCCGCGCTGGCCGAGCGCTTCGAGCGCGCAGCGCGCGAGTCGCTCGCCGAGCAGCGCCGGCGCGAGCAGGCCGACGAACTCGGCTTCGAGGACTACCGGCAACAGTACCTCGCGCCGGAGCATCTGCTGGCCTGATTGCCGCGCTTGGCGCAGGCCGCGGGGCTCGGCCGGCGCCGCTTTGGCAGGCGCCGCCGAGCCCCTTGTGGGAGCGCTGCTTACTTGGGGATGATCACGGTGTCGATGACGTGAATGACACCATTGGACGCCGCGATATCGGTGGCTGTCACCTTGGCGCCGTCGACCGTGACGCCGCCGGCGGTGCCGACTGTCAATTCACTGCCTTGCACCGTCTTGACCTTGCCGGCCTTCACGTCCTTGGCCATCACCTTGCCGGCGACGACGTGGTAGGTGAGTACCGCGGTGAGCTTGGCCTTGTCGGCGAGCAGCGCATCGAGGTCGGCTTTGGGGATTTTTGCGAAAGCCGCGTCGGTGGGTGCGAAGACGGTGAATGGGCCCGCGCCTTTGAGCGTGTCGACAAGCCCGGCGGCACCGAGTGCCGCGGCCAGCGTCTTGAAGGTGCCGGCGCCGACGGCGACATCAACGATGTCCTTGGCTTGAACCGCAAATGCGGCGATGGACAAGGCGGACAGAGCAAGGAGTTTTTTCATGGTGGTTTTCCAGGTGTAGGCAAGTGGTTGAAGGAAGGTTGATCGCGCTTGAGGGCGCTGTTCAGGGAGCCGGCAGCAAGACCTTGTCGATGACGTGAATGACGCCGTTGCTGGCGATGACATCGGTGGCTGCCAGGTTGGTCTGGTTGAGCACCTCGTCGGTGATCTTCACGCCCGCTGCGGTAGTCAACGACAGCGCCACTGCGGCGCCTTCGAAGTTGTACAGCGTGGTTTGGGTCGCACCGCCAGCAACCAGGTCGGCGGCCAGTTTTCTGGTCGGCAGCAAGTGGTATTGAAGGATCTTGGCCAGCGTCGGCCCGTCAAGCGCGGCGACCATTGCTGTCGCGCTGGCGAAGCCGAGGGCCGTGGCCGTCGCGGCAAACGCTGCATCGGTGGGTGCCAGCACCGTCAGGTTGGCGTTGGCAGCGTTCAGCGTCGGCACCAGGCCGGCCTTGTCGGCGGCTGCGACCAGTGCCGTGAAGCCGTTCTGGGTGGCGACTGCGGCCAAGGTACCGGGTGAGGGCGGGTGGTCGTCGTCGCCACCGCAGGCGGCCACGATCGCCAGTGAGCCAACAACGAGGGAGGTCTTGAACCAATGGGACAACATCTTCGGCCTCCGAATGGGTTGGGGGACTGCTGCGGACTCGGGCCGGGTGTCGAGTGAGAAACAGGCCGAGCATCGAACGAGCACCAGGAGTTTGGACTGACGAGTTTCCAATGTCAACTGTGTGGTCATGATTGGACTGATCAGTACAACTCTTACCTACGCATTCAACCGAAACAAGGCGTGAATAGAATCCGCCATGACCAAGGTGCTGTTTCGCGACCGCGTGCTCCAGGCCCGAGAAGACGCGATCCTGGCGTCGGTCAACCGGCTGCTGGCCGACAAGGGTTACGACGCGATGACGGTCGACGAAGTCGCTGCCGACGTCGGCATCGGCAAGGCCAGCCTGTACCGGCACTTCACGTCCAAAGAAGCGCTCGCCGCCGCGGCGATGATCGGCGTGCTCGACCGTGCGCTGGCCTTTGTGAGCAGCATCGAGTTGCCGGCCAAAGCCGCCGCCATCGACAAGCTGCGCGCGGTGGCGCGCTGGGCGATGCTCGCGCAACTGGCTGGCGAGATGCCGCTGTTGCCGGTGCAGAACTCAGGCCTGCGCGCGGCGCTGGGGGCGAACCAAGCTTATCTTGAGCGCCTGAACGAGCTCAGCGAAAAACTCGGGCGCTGGATCGCCGCGGCGCAGAAGGCCGGCACGATCAACCGCACCCTGCCGCCCGAACTCGTCCTGTACACGCTGTTTGCGCGGGCCTGCGATCCGGTGCTGAGCCTGCTCAAGGCAGGCGGCAACCACAGCGATGAAAAGATCGTCACGACCTTGATGGCCGCCTGTTTCGACGGGCTGTCGGGTGGGCGTCGGACGTCACCCGGCTGATACTGCCGCGCAGCGCCTGGGGCCGAGCGCGGCCGCGGAATTCGGCGAGCGCGGCGGCCAACGGAGCGGCGAATGCTGCGAGCCGGTCAGCGCCCGAAGACGGCGACGCCGAAGGGCGCGACCGCAGCGCGTGCCTGGCCTTGTGCATCGGCCGCCAGACCCGGTGCGCCGGCGGGATGGAGGCTGCGCAGCAGCGCGCCTGGGGCAAGCCCAGCGACTGCCAGGTCGGCCTGCGTCGCGCCGGTGTTTATCGCGACGACGATATGTTCAGCGTCAAGCCGACGATGAAAAGCGAAGATGCCGGCTTCGAGGCCGGCGGTCGCGCCTTCGTAGCTGCCATGCCGGATCGCCGGGTGCTCGTTGCGCAGGCGGATCATCGCGCGGTAGAAGCCGAGCAGCGAGGGTGATGGCGACAGCGGCGACACCGCCGCCTGGGCATCGAATTGAGCCTGCACGTTGTGCGTCGCCACGTTGGGCGCGGGCGCGCGAAACGGCGGCACGCTGCTGAAGCCGGCATGCGCTGCATCGGCGCGCCAGCTCATCGGCGTGCGCAACGCCGGGTCGGGATGCAAGGTGTGCAGGCCGGCCATGCCAATTTCTTCGCCGTAGTAAATGAACGGCGTGCCGGGCAACAGCAGCAACATCGCGGCGGCCAGTTTGCAGCGCGCCTCGTTGCCGCCGAGCTGGTCAAAAACCCGGCGGCCGGCAAATGAATCGTGGTTCGAGAGCAGGGTCGAGATGTTGTGCGGCGCGTCCTTGAAGTAAGCCGCAGCCAGCAGCAGCGAGTCGTCGTCACCACGCGCCGCGCCAACCAGCGCCGCGTTGAGGTCAAATGCAAAAGCGCTGCCAGCGCCAGCGGCATAACATTGTGGTTCACCGGGAATCTCGCAGACCATGAAGCGCTGTGCGTAGCCGTCCAGCAGCTTGCGGATGGTGGCCATCGCGCCCAAGTTCTCCGGCTGACAGTCCCAGGCGTCGGGGCCGTTTTCGACGAGGTGGCCGACGGCGTCGAAGCGAAACCCGTCAACGCCGCGGTTGAGCCAGAAACGCAGGTTGTCGTGGTGCCAGGCGGCGACGTCAGGGTGGCGCCAATTGAAGTCGGGCATGTGGCGCGAGAAGGCAGCGAAGTAGGCGCCGCTGTCGTCGCGCCGCCAGGGGTCGGCGCCGTAGATCTGCCAGCCTTGCGGCGCCTCGTCCTGCCAGAGATACCAGTCGCGATAGGCGCTGTTGCGGCTCGAGCGCGACGCCAAGAACAGCGGATGTTTTGCCGCGCTGTGGTTGATCAGGTAGTCGATGATGACGCCGATGCCGCGCGCATGCGCTCGGGCCAGCAGCTCGTCAAAATCTTCGAGCGTGCCGTAGTCGGGGTTGATGGCGCGGTAGTCGGTGACCGCATAGCCGTGGTCACCATCCTGGCAGGGGTGGATCGGCATCAGCCACAGGCCACGCACCCCCAGATCGGCCAAATAGTCCAGGCGCGAGATCAGGCCCCGCAGATCGCCGATGCCGTCATCGTTGCTGTCCTGGTAAGCGCGCACGAAGATCTGCATGAAGGCGCCGCGATGCCAATCGCTCGGCAGCGCGCTGCCGGGGTCGCGCGCGGCGATCGGCTCGGTGTCAGGCGTGGTGCCAGGCATCCCGGCGGTGCTCATGGCCGCACCGTAAAAACACGCACCGACTGCGCCGGCAGCTCGATGCGCGCGCTGCCGCTGCGGTCAGCGCGTGCGGGCTTCGCGGCTGCGGGGTAGGCCGAACGCAGGCGCGCGCCCGCCGGCAGGCCGCCGGCTGACGTGCTGACCGCGACGCTGCCATAGTTGATCAGCACCAGCGTGTGGTCGGCGCCAAAACGGCGCTGGAAGCCGAGCACCAGGCCGTCGGCAAAAGAGTTTTCGAAGCTGCCGCGGGCGATCGACGGGTGGCCGTTGCGCAGCTTGAGCATCGCCTTGTAGAAGTTGAGGATCGAGCCCGGGTCGCGGGCCATCACCGCTGCGTTGTGGGTCGCCACATTCGGCGCGATCGGGCGAAATGGCGTGCCGCTGGTGAAGCCGGCACGGGTGGGATCGGCGGTCCAGCTCATCGGTGAGCGCAGCGGCGCATCGGCGTCGGCAGAAGGCGCGCCGGCCATGCCGACCTCTTCACCAAAATAGATGTACGGCGTGCCCGGCTGCAGCAGGTAACCGGCCGCGGAAAGTTTGTACTGCGCGACATTGCCGCCGAGCTGGTCCCACAGGCGCCGGCCGGCAAAGATATCGTGGTTGGACAAAAACGTCGCCATCGTCGGCGATGCGCTGCGGTAGTAGTCGGCCGGCCGGCGCACCGACTCGGGCTTGCCTTGCGCTGCGCCGACGAAGTGGTGCGCATAGCCAAAAGCAAAGGCGCCGCCGCAGACCGCGGGGTCGCCGTAGGCCTGCGGCTCGGCAGTGGCTTCGCAGACGACGTAGCGGCCGGGAAATTCCTTGATCAGCGATTGCAGGTGTTTGGTCAGGCGCCGGCTCTCGGGCTGGTCGTTCCAGTTCCTGGCATCGGTCTCGACCATGTGCGGCACCGCGTCGAGCCGATAGCCGTCGAGGCCGCGGTTGAGCCAGAAACGCAGACTCGACTCGTGGTACGCCAGCGCTGGCGGGTGGCGCAGGTCGAAGTCGGGCATGTGCGGCCCGAAGGTGCCGAAGAAAAAGTCGCGCGCGTCTGGGCCGGCCAGGGCCAAGTCCTTGACCTGGCCCTTGAACAACCAAGGCTGTGCGCCGACGTGGTACCAGGGATATTTGCCCCAGATGTCCCAGCCCGGCGGCGCCGCCTCAGACCACACAAACCACGGCCGGTAGGGGCTGTCGCGGTGCTGGCGGGCATCGACAAAAAGCGGGTGCTCGGCGGCAGCGTGGTTGATCACGTAGTCGACGATGACCCCGATGCCGCGCCGGTGCGCCTGTTTGAGCAACTCGTCGAAGTCGGCCAGGGTGCCGTAGTCGGGCTCGATGGCGCGATAGTCGGTGGTCGCGTAACCGTGGTCGCGATCGGCGCTTTGGGTGACCGGCATCAACCACAGGCCCTTGATGCCGAGCGCTTTCAGATAGTCCAGCCGTGAGGTCAGGCCGCGCAGGTCGCCGATGCCGTCGCCGTTGCTGTCCTGGTAGGCGCGGACAAAAATTTCCATGAAGGCGCCATGTTCCCAGCCGGCCGGCAATTGGTGGCGCGGCTTGGTCGCAGCGACCGGGCTCAGGTCGATGGCGGGCGCGGCATGGGCTGCGACGCTGGCCGCTCCAGCCACCGCCGCGGCCACAGCCAGCAGGCACGAAGGAAACGATCGAGACTTCATTTCAGGGCTTTCTGCCATCGCTGACGATGTAGTTGTCCTACATCGTAGCGGTGATGAAAGGGGCTGCACATAGGTATAGGGTCGATTCTAGGCTCGGGCCAACCCTGATTGGAGGTGTAGTTTTACTCCGATAGGCTCGGCCCGATGACTGCCTGGCCCGTCCCGCATGCCTCACCCATCCCCGCTGCAAGCGGCCGCAGCCTGCTTGCCATCGTGTTGTTGGTCTGCGCCGGCGTGAGCCCGTTCCGGGCCGCCGCCGCCGCCATCGCGGCGCCGCAGCGCAGCGCCTGTGACGCCGGCCATCAATCGGT
This sequence comes from Rubrivivax sp., assembly GCA_031431555.1. Classification (GTDB taxonomy): domain Bacteria; phylum Pseudomonadota; class Gammaproteobacteria; order Burkholderiales; family Burkholderiaceae_C; genus Rubrivivax. Next base: position 20,618 of record JANPDN010000157.1, on the reverse strand, counting down.
GCTGCTGGCTAGCCCGGCGCTGCCGGCCGCCGCCCGCGCGGCGCATGCAGTGTGGCTCGACGCCAGCCGGCTGCGTTGGCAGCAGCAGTCCGGCAACGATGGCCGCTACCGCTTGCTGTACGCGCCGCGCGGCGGCATCCAGATCACGATCGGCCGGCCGCCAGCCGGTGCGCAGGCGTCAGTGGCGCTGGCGCGCCAGGCTGACGCCGGCCCCTTGCCGCAGCGTTATGGCCATCTCGCGCCCGGCGTGATTTTGGTGGTGCCTAACGATGCAGCCCAGCGGCTGCCCGACTGGCACCGCGGCCAGTTGCTGCTGGTGCGCGAGGACGCGCGTGGCGCCGTGGTTGCCGCCACGCATGTGCAAGCCGCCGGCGCGATCGACGCGCTGTATGCGGCCGCCGAAAGCGTGCCTGATCTGGGGGCGGTGCTCCAGACCCAAGGCGCGCAATTCAAGCTCTGGGCCCCCACCGCGCAGCGGGTAGCGCTTTGCCTGTTCGTCAACCCCGATGCGCCGGCGAACGCGCCGCTGCCGATGCAGCGTGAGGCCCGCACCGGGGTCTGGCGGGTGGCGGCGTCCAACGCACGCGGCGCACGCGCGGGCAGCTACTACGTCTACCTCGTCGACGTCTTCGTGCCCGCTGTCGGCCTCGTTCGCAACCGCGTCACCGACCCCTATTCGCTGAGCCTGAATGCGGATTCGCAGCGCAGCCTGCTGCTCGACCTGGACGCGCCACAACTCAAGCCGGCGGGCTGGGATGCGACGCCGCGGCCAAGCCGCGTCAAGGCCCAGACCGACATGGTCATCTACGAGCTGCATGTGCGCGACTTTTCGATCAGCGACATGACTGTCAGCGCGGCGCAGCGTGGCAAATACGCGGCGTTTGCCGAAAGCGCGTCGAACGGCGTCAAACACCTGCGCGCCTTGTCCGACGCCGGGTTGACCGACGTGCACCTGCTGCCGGTCTTCGACCTCGCCACCGTGCCAGAGCGGGGCTGCACAACACCACAAATCAGTGGCGCACCCGACAGCGAAGCCCAGCAAGCCGCGGTAGCCGCTGCGGCCGACGCCGACTGCTTCAACTGGGGCTACGACCCCTGGCACTTCACCGCACCAGAAGGCAGCTTTGCCAGCGACGCCAACGACGGCACGCGGCGCATCGTCGAATTCCGAACGATGGTGCAGGCGCTGCACCGGATGAACCTGCGTGTCGGCATGGACATGGTCTACAACCACACCACCGCCAGCGGCCAGCAGCCGAAGTCGGTGCTCGACCGCATCGTGCCGGGTTACTACCACCGGCTCGACGGCAAGGGCGAAGTCGAACGCTCGACCTGTTGCGACAACACCGCCACCGAACACCGCATGATGGCCAAGCTGATGATCGATTCGGCGGTGGTCTGGGCGCGCGACTACCGCGTCGACTCGTTCCGCTTCGACCTCATGGGCCACCAGCCGCGCGAGGCGATGCAACGCCTGAGCAAGGCTGTCGACGCGGCGGCCGGCCGCCACATCCACCTCATCGGCGAGGGCTGGAACTACGGCGAGGTGGTCGACGGCAAGCGTTTTGTCCAGGCCTCGCAGTTGTCGCTCAACGGCACTGGCATCGGCACCTTCAACGACCGCCTGCGCGATGCGCTGCGCGGCGGCAATGTCGACGAATCGGTCAACGCCCAGGTCATCAACCAGGGTTATCTGAACGGCCTGCATTACGACCGCAACGCAGTCGCCGCCGCCGCGGGCAAAGGCGAGCGCGGCGAGTTGCTGCGCGCCGCCGACCTGGTGCGCGCCGGCCTGGCCGGATCGATCCGCAGCTTCTCGATGCAGGTTCACAGTGGCGAGCAGCTAACGCTCGACCGTATCGGCTACGGCAACCAGCCCGCCGGCTACGTCGTGCAGCCTGGCGAAACGGTCAACTATGTCGAGAACCACGACAACGCCACCGTCTTCGACAGCCTGGTCTACAAGATGCCGGCCGGCACCGGCCGCGAAGACCGTGCCCGCGCGCAGCACCTGGGCAATGCTTTTGTCGCTTTCAGCCAGGGCGTGGCGTACTTCCATGCCGGCCAGGAAATGCTGCGCAGCAAGTCGATGGACCGCAACAGCTACGACTCCGGCGACTGGTTCAACCGCATCGACTGGACCTTCACCGACAACCACTTCGGCAGCGGCCTGCCGCCAAAACGCGACAACGGCGTGAGCTGGCCGGTGATCAAACCGCTGCTCGCCGATGCCGGCATCAAGCCGCTGCCGGCCGATATCCGCTGGACACGCGACGCGTTTTTCGACCTGCTGAAAATCCGCGCCGGCAGCACGCTGCTGCGCCTGCCCAGCGCCGACGAGATCAAGGCGCGCTTGCGCTTCCACAACACCGGCCCGGCTCAAGCGCCAACCGTCATCGCCGGGCATCTCGACGGCCGCGGTCTGGCCGGTGCCGGCTTTGCCGAACTGCTCTACCTGGTCAATGTCGACAAGGTTGCGCAGACGCTGGCCATCGATACGCTGAAGGGCCGCAACTTTGTGCTCCACCCGGTGCACCGCGCGGCGGGCGCGGCCGACCAGCGCGCCGCGACCGCCACCTTTGCCGCCGACAGCGGCAGCTTCACCATTCCGCCGCGCACCGCGGTGGTCTGGGTCGTCCAGTAACTCGCATTGGTTTGGAGAGCCGGCATGTCCACTGTGTCATCGATGATCTCTTGGCTGCAAGGCCGGCGCGGCCCGCTGCCGACGCGCGCCGGCATGGCCGCATTGGCCGTCGCGCTGGCCCTCGCCGCGTGTGGCGGTGGTGGCAGCGATCCGGCGCCCGTGCCACCACCACCGCCGGTCGTCGTCGACCCGAACCTGGCGCTCGGCAACGCCACCGCACACGCAACGATCCTGCAAGCCGTGCCGGCCGACGCCGACGGCGGGGGCTCGGGTGGTGGTGGCGGCGGTGGCGGTGGTGGCGGTGCAGCGACATCGTTCACCGTGCACTACCAGCGTGCCGATGGCATCTACACCGGCTGGCAGATCCACACCTTTGGTGCCGGCGTCGACCCGGGCTGGAACAGCGGCCACAACGTCGCCCGCAAAGACAGCTTCGGCGCCGTCTACGACGTGCCCCTGGCCGCGACCACCGGCAATGTCGGCTACCTCTTCCACAAGGGCGACGACAAGGACCACGGCGGCGCCGACCAGAGTTTTACGCTGCTCGCCGGGGCCAACGAGATATGGCGCATCCAGGGCGACGGTGTCACCTACACCAGCAACCCGGCCGGTGCCGGCGCGCCCGATATCGTCACCGTGCGGGTGCACTACAAGCGTTTTGGCGCCGACTATGCCGGCTGGGGCCTGCATCTGTGGCCCACCAGCGGCATCGACACCGCGCGCATCCCGGCCGGCGTGACCATCGACCAGTGGGGCAACGCGGTGCCCTTCGCGCAGATGCCGGGCCACGGCGCCAGCGCGTCTGAAGTCGTCTTCGACATCCCCGTGCTCAACCCGCAGGGCGACAACAACCGGCGCGCGGTCGAGTTCATCATCCACGGCCTGGCGCCGAATGAAAACGACAAGGACGGCCGCAACGACAACATCAAGGTCGAGTTCGGCAACCTGAAAATCGTCAACCAGATCGGCGAAGTCTGGATCGTTCAGCAGGACACCACTGTCTACACCAGCGCGCCCGACCTGCGCTCGTCATCGTTGAGCGAAGCGCGTGGCGTCTGGCTCAACAAACAACTCATCAAGTGGCCGCGCATCGACTCGTCGGGCGTGGTCAAGCTCTACCACTCGGCCACCGGCCAGGTCAAGGCACGCAAGGACGAAGCCGTCAGCGGCGCCGACGGGTCGATCACGCTCGATGTCTATGCCGGTGCGGTGCCGGCCGGGGTTGCCGAACGTTTCAAATGGCTGTCACCCGGCGCGGTGTTTGCGGTCAAGGCCGCCGACCTGGCCGCGCTGCCCGAACTGCACAAGAAGCAGCTCGTGCTGGTGCAAGAAGATGCCCTGGGCAAAGTGCAAAACGCCACCACCACGCAAACCGCTGGCGCCTTCGACGAGCTCTATGCCGCGGCGGCCAGCGTCAGCGATTTCGGCGCCACCATCACCGCGGGCAATACCCGCTTCAAGCTCTGGGCGCCGAGCGCACAGAGAGTCAAGGTCTTCAGCTACGACAGCGGCAGCGGCGACGCGGTCACCGTCGACGAGATGGTCTTCGACAGCAGCACCGGCGCTTGGGCCGCCAGCCGCACTGGCAACCTCGGTGGCAAGTACTACAAGTTCGCCGTCGATGTCTTTGTGCGCGGTGTCGGCGTGGTGCGCAACCTCGTCACCGACCCCTACTCGCTGAGCCTGACCACCGACTCCAAACGCAGCTATGTCGCTGACCTGAATGCCGCCGCGCTCAAGCCGGCCGGCTGGGATACGAGCCTGCCGCCGGCGAAGGTGGCAGCGAGCACCGACATGGTCATCTACGAGCTGCATGTGCGCGACTTCTCGGCCAACGACAGCACCGTGACCGCGGCCAACCGCGGCAAATACGGCGCCTTCACCGAGAGCGCTGCAAACGGCATGAAACACCTCAAAGGCCTGGCCGACGCCGGACTGACCGACGTCCACCTGCTGCCGGTATTCGACATCGCCAGCGTGCCAGAAACCGGCTGCACAACCCCGGCGCCGGCCGGTGCGCCTGATGCCGAAACCCAGCAGGCGACGGTGGGCGCGACGGCCGGCACCGACTGCTTCAACTGGGGCTACGACCCCTGGCACTACACCGCGCCAGAAGGCAGCTACGCCAGCGATGCGGCCGACGGCGCCAAGCGCATCGTCGAGTTCCGCGCCATGGTCAAGGGCCTGCACGACGCCGGCCTGCGGGTTGGCATGGACGTCGTCTACAACCACACCACCGCTTCGCGGCAGAGCGAAAAGTCAGTGCTCGACCGCATCGTGCCGGGCTACTACCACCGGCTCAACGCCGCCGGCGCGGTCGAAACATCAACCTGCTGCGACAACACCGCGACCGAAAACATGATGATGGGCAAGCTGATGATCGACTCGGTCATTACCTGGGCGCGCGATTACAAGATCAGCTCCTTCCGCTTCGACATCATGGGCCACCAGCCGCGCGCGGTGATGGAAGACTTGAAAGCCAAGGTCAAGGCCGCGGCGGGCCGCGATGTGCAGCTGCTCGGCGAAGGCTGGGACTTCGGTGAAGTTGCCGGCGGCGCACGCTTCGTGCAGGCCTCGATGTGGAGCCTCAACGGCAGCGGCATCGGCAGCTTCAGCCCCTTTGCCCGCGACGCCGTTCGTGGTGGCAGCCCCTTCGACAGCGGCGACGCGCTGGTCGCCAACCAGGGCTTCATCAACGGCCTGCACTACGATCCCAACCCGCTCGGCGGCGGGCGCTCGCGCAACGACCTGATGTGGCAAGGCGACCTCATCAAGGCCGGCCTGGCCGGGTCGATCCGCAGTTATGTGCTGAAGACCCATTGGGACGCGACGCAGACGCTGGAGCAAACCAACGGCGCCGGTTTTGTCACCGACCCGGCCGAAGCCGTGAACTATGTCGAGAACCACGACAACCACACGCTCTTTGACAACAACGCCTTCAAGCTGCCGGCAGGCACCAGCCGCGAAGACCGCGCAAGGGTGCAGATGCTCGGTGCCGCGATCAACGCCTTCAGCCAGGGCGTGGCGTATTTCCACGCCGGTGTCGACACCCTGCGCAGCAAGAGCCTGGACCGCAACAGCTACGACGCCGGCGACTGGTTCAACCGCATCGACTGGAGTTACGCGGACAACTATTTCGGCACCGGCGTGCCCCGCGCCGGCGAGAACAGCGCCAGCTGGGTCGCGATGAAGCCGCTGCTCGCCGACGCCGCGATCAAGCCGACGGCCGGCGACATCGCCTGGGCACGCGACGCCTTCCGCGACCTGCTCAAGATCCGCAGCAGCACGACGATGTTGCGCCTGCGCACGGCCGACGACATCAAGTCGCGGCTAACGTTCCACAACACCGGCAGCACGCAAGTCGCGACGGTGCTGATGGCGCATGTCGACGGCAACGGCCTGGCCGGCGCCGGCTTCAAGGAACTGGTCTACCTTGTCAACGTCGACAAGGTCGACCAGGTCGTGACCGTCGATGCGCTCACGGCCAAGGCGCTGGTGCTGCACCCGGTGCAGGCGGCTGCTGGTGCGGCAGATACGCGGGCCAAGCTGGCCAGCTACACGGCGGGTTCAGGCGCCTTCAGCGTGCCCGCAAGGACAGCGGTGGTGTTTGTCGTGAATTGAGGGGAGCTCGGCGGGGACATCGAATGCCCGACCCCACCCCGCACTGCACTGCCTGGCCCGGCCCGGCTCGCCCACTGGCGGACCTCGACGAGCGGTCGAAGCGGACACGTCGATGGACGTCTGACAACTTGGGCCGATGCGATTTCAGTGGCCACGGGTCCAGGCGAACCGTTCGCGCGTGGCCCACGCCTTGGCGATGGGTTGCCAGACGGGCAGCGCGGCAGTTGATCTGCAGTCGAGGCATGATGGCGCCCTGGGCCCGGCCATCCACCCCGGGCAAGGGGTGACTTATGGCGACCAACATCAAGGGCCCTGGCATCTATCTGGCGCAGTTCGCAGGCGACGCCGCGCCCTTCAACTCCTGGGCGGCGATCACGAAGTGGGCCGGCTCGATCGGCTTCAAGGGCGTGCAGGTCCCCTCATGGGACGGCCGCCTGTTCGACCTCGCCAAGGCCGCTGAATCGAAGACCTATTGCGACGAGATCGCCGGTATCGCGCGCGTCAACGGCGTCGCGATCACCGAGCTTGGCACCCACCTGCAGGGCCAACTTGTCGCGGTGCACCCAGCCTACGACGAGGCCTTCGACGCCTTCGCACCCGCGCAGGTCAAAGGCAAACCGGCCGAGCGCCAGCGCTGGGCGGTCGAGCAGATGCTGCTGTCGGCGCGAGCATCGAAGAACCTCGGCCTGACGTCCAACGTGAGCTTCCCGGGCGCCCTCGCCTGGCCCTACCTCTACCCGTGGCCGCAGCGCCCCGCCGGCCTCGTCGAAGCCGCGTTCGACGAGCTGGCCAAGCGCTGGCGGCCGATCTTCGACGCCTTTGACGAGGCCGGCTGCGATGTCTGCTTCGAGTTGCACCCCGGCGAGGACCTGTTCGATGGCGTCACCTTCGAGATGTTCCTGGAGCGCGTCGACAACCACCCGCGCTGCTGCATCAACTACGACCCCTCGCACTTCCTGCTGCAGCAACTCGACTACCTGGCCTTCATCGACATCTACCATTCGCGCATCAAGGCCCTGCACATCAAGGACGCCGAGTTCCGGCCGAATGGACGCCAAGGTGTGTACTCGGGCTACCAGCCCTGGATCAACCGGGCAGGTCGCTTCCGTTCGCTCGGCGACGGGCAGATCGACTTCAAGTCGATCTTCTCGAAGATGGCTCAATACGGCTACGACGGCTGGGCGGTAATGGAGTGGGAATGTTGCCTGAAACACCCCGAGCAAGGCGCGGCCGAAGGCGCGCCATTCATTCGCGATCACATCATCCGCGTTACCGAGAAGGCCTTCGACGACTTCGCCGGCGCCGCGCACGACGCCGCGCAGTTGAAGCGGATGCTCGGGCTGTGAAGACTGGCGCATGAACCAGCGCATCCGCCTGGGCATGGTCGGCGGCGGCGCGGGCGCCTTCATCGGCGCGGTGCATCGCATCGCCGCCCGGCTGGACGACCACTACGAGTTGGTGGCTGGCGCGCTGTCGGCGACGCCGAAGAAGGCGCAGCAATCGGGGCGATTGCTTGGCCTTGCGGACGAGCGCATCTACAGCGACTACGCCGCGATGGCGCAGGCCGAAGCGGCGCGGCCCGACGGTATCGAGGTGGTGGCGATCGTGACGCCGAATCACCTGCACGCGCCGGTGGCCACGGCCTTCTTGAAGGCCGGCATCCACGTTATCTGCGACAAGCCGGTGACGACGACGAGCCGTGACGCGAAAAAGCTGCTCGCGCTGGCAAAAAAAGCGAAGCGCATCTTCGCGGTGACGCACAACTACAGCGGCTATCCCATGGTGCGGCATGCGCGCCAGATGGTGCGCGAGGGTGCGCTCGGCGAGATCCGCGTCGTGCAGGTCGAGTACCCCCAGGACTGGCTGACCGAGGCGCTGGAGGCTACCGGCCAGAAGCAGGCCGCGTGGCGCACCGATCCGGCGCAGAGCGGCGCCGGCGGCGCCATTGGCGATATCGGCACGCATGCGCATCATCTGGCCGCCTACGTGACCGGGCTCGAACTCGACGAGGTCTGCGCCGATTTGAGCCGCTTCGTCAAGGGCCGCGCGGTCGACGACAACGCGCAGGTGATGCTGCGCTACCGCAGCGGCGCACGCGGCCTGCTCTGGGCCAGCCAGGTGGCGCCGGGAAACGAGAACAACCTGCGCCTGCGCGTCTACGGCAGCAAGGGTGGCATCGACTGGCGGCAGGAGCAGCCGAACCAATTGCACTGGTCGCCGTTGAATCAACCGACGCAGACGATTGCCCGCGCGACTGGTGCGGCGAACGCCGCGGCAGCGCGGATCTCGCGCGTCCCGTCCGGCCACCCAGAGGGTTACCTCGAAGGCTTTGCCACGCTCTACGCCGAGATCGCGCAGGCGATCCGCGCCGCACGGCCGCGCGGGCCGAAGGCCGACAAGGCGGCGCATTTTCCGACGCTGGCCGATGGGCTGAAGGGTGTCGAGTTCATCGAGGCCGTTGTGCGCTCGTCAGCGCGGGGCGGGCGTTGGGTCCGCCTACCGCGCTGAGTCGACAAAGCCGCACGGCAGGGCCCCGTGAAAACCCCGATGTGTGATTGATTGATTTATTTATGGTGCGGGCTACCATGATCACATCAATCGCCGGAATCGATGTCCTCCAACGCCACCATCGCCGACATCGCCCGCAAGGCCGGCGTGGGCACGGCAACGGTGGATCGTGTGCTCAATCGCCGCCCGGGGGTTAACGTCGAGACGGTGCAACGCGTACTGCAGGTGGTCGCAGAACTCGGCGCGCCGCCGCAGCGTGGCCGACCGCGCATTGGCGAGAACTTCCGCTTCGCCTTCGTGCTGCCGGCCGACGCGGCGCCGTTCAACGAACTGGTCGACCGGCTGATCGCGCAGGCGGCGGGCGAGTTTCGGCATCAGCACATCACCGAGGTCACGCATCGCTTTGACAGCGGCGACGCCGCCGCTTTCGCGGCCGAGCTGGCGCAGCTCGGCGGCTGCGACGGCGTGGCTGTGATGGCGCCCGACCTGCCGCCCGTCAAGCTCGCGATCAACGAGCTTGTGCGCACCGGGGTGCACGTCGTGACCTTGTTCTCTGATGTCGCCGGCTCGATGCGCGAAACCCATATCGGCGCCGACAACCGCGCCGCCGGCCGCACGGCCGGGTTGCTGCTCGGGCGCATGGCCACGGCTGGCGCACGCGACACCCTGCTGCTCGCCTCGCAGGCCACGCGCCTGTCGGGCGAGATCGAACGCCGCATCGGTTTTGCCCAGGTGCTCGAAGAGCGCTTCCCGAAGCTGAAGGTGCAGCGCACGCCCGACTTGCCGCCCGGCGACACGGGGGCCTGCCGTGCGCTGCTGCGCTACCTGCGCAGCGACGCCGTCGACGCAGCGCGCATAGCTGGCATCTACAACGTCGGCTCGGGCAGCGTCGGCGTGACGCGCGCCATCGAGAGCCTGGGCCTGACCAACAGTGTCGCCGTCGTGGCGCACGATTTCAGCGACGAACACCGCGCCCTGCTCGGTGCCAACGGCCTGGCCTACGTGCTGCACCAGGACATCCATTACTGCATCTCGGCGGCGGCGCGCGTGCTGCGCGCGCTGTGCGAGAACGTGCGCGGGGCACTCAATGTGGTGCAACCGCGAATCGAAATCTTGACAGCCGAAAACCTGCACTGAAGAACGGCGGTCGGATGTGTGTGCCCGTGACCTGAACCCACCTGGATCAACGACAAGGAGACCCGTCATGAAATCCCTGCTGACCAAGCTGCCCGCGCTCGCCGCGCTGGCCGCTGCCACCGTCCTCAGCCTGGGCAGCACCGCTGCGCAGGCGCAGGGCAAGACCATCACCCTGTGCTGGGCCGCCTGGGACCCGGCGAATGCGCTCGTGGAATTGAGCAAGGACTTCACCGCAAAGTCCAAGGTCAACATGAAGTTCGAGTTCGTACCCTGGCCGAACTTCGCCGACCGCATGCTCAACGAGCTCAACTCCAAGGGCAAGCTGTGCGACCTGATCATCGGCGACAGCCAGTGGATCGGTGGCTCGGCCGAAAGCGGCCACTACGTGAAGCTGAATGACTTCTTCGCCAAGGAAGGCATCAAGATCAGCGACTTCGCACCGGCCACCGTGACCGGCTATGCAGAGTGGCCCAAGGGCACGCCGAACTACTGGGCGCTTCCGGCGATGGGCGACGCGCTGGGCTGGACCTACCGCAAGGACTGGTTCGCCAAGCCCGAGTTGCAGGCCGAGTTCAAGAAGAAGCACAACCGCGACCTGGCCGCACCGAAGACCTGGACCGAGTTCAAGCAGGTGGCCGAGTTCTTCTCGGGCCGCCAGATCGACGGCAAGAAGGTCTACGGCACCTACCTCTTCACCGAGCGTGGCAGCGAGGGCATCACGATGGGCGTGAGCAACGTGCTGTACCCGATGGGCTTCAAGTACCAGGACCCGAAGAAGCCCTATGCGATGGACGGCTTCGTCAACGGGCCCGACGCGATCAAGGGCTTGGAGTTCTACAAGTCTCTCTACAAGTGCTGCACGCCGCCGGGGCTGACCAACTCCTACATGGGCGAGGGCCTGGACGCCTTCAAGAGCGGCCAGGTGGCGATGATGATGAACTGGTTCGCCTTCTTCCCCGGCCTGTACAAGGACCCGAATGTCGGCGGCGACAAGATCGGCTTCTTCGTCAACCCGAGCGACAAGACCAAGGGCTCGCAGCTCGGCGGCCAGGGGATCTCGGTGGTGTCGTATTCGCCGAACCGCGCCGAAGCGCTGGCCTACATCAAGTGGTTCGCCGCGCCCGATGTGCAGAAGAAGTGGTGGGCGCTGGGCGGCTACTCGGCGCACAACGCGGTGCTGAAAGATCCGGGGTTCAAGGCGAGCGCACCCTTCGCGGCCGAGTTCCTGACCGCGATGGACCAGGTCGTCGATTTCTGGGCCGACCCGAGCTACGCACAGTTGCTGCTGGCCCAGCAAAAGCGCGTGCATGACTTCGTCGTCGCCGACAAGGGCACAGCCAAAGAGGCTCTCGACGGCCTCGTTGCCGACTGGAAGAAGGTGTTCAAAGAGGACGGAAAAATCAAGTAGCGCGGCAGGGCGGGCGCCGGTGGCGCCCGCCATTTCCCTGTGATTGAAAACCCTCCCACGTGAACACCACGACCGTCGCTGAACGCGCCGCGCTGGCCACGCCGCCGCCGCTGGCACAGCGCATGCGCGGCCTTTCGGACCGCGCGATCGCCTGGCTCTTCATCGCGCCGACGATGCTGCTGCTGCTGGCCATCAATATCTTCCCGCTGATCTGGACGGTGCGGCTGTCGTTCACCAACTTCCGCGCGAATCGGCCCAACGCCGAGGTGCTGAACATCGGCATCGACCACTACGTGGCGATCCTCACCGACCCCGACATCTGGGGCCCGATGCAGGCGACCGCGCATTTCCTGTTCTGGACCATCACGCTGCAGACCCTGATCGGCTTCGGCCTGGCCTACCTGATCGAGCGCAAGTTCCGCGGCCTCGGTTTCTGGACCACGCTGATCCTGATCCCGATGATGCTCAGCCCGGCGGTGGTGGGCAACTTCTGGGCCTTTCTTTACCAGCCGCAGATCGGCCTCTTCAACTACGTGGTCAGCTTCTTCACCGGCATCCCGCCATCGAGCTTCGAGATGCTCGGCTCGGTGAACCTGGCGCCCTGGGCCATCGTCATCGTCGATACCTGGATGTGGACGCCCTACGTGATGCTGATCTGCCTGGCGGGGCTGCGCAGCATCCCGGACTACATCTACGAAGCCGCCGAAGTCGACCGCGCTTCGGCCTGGCGCCAGTTCTGGAGCATCACGCTGCCGATGGTGCTGCCCTTTGTGATGCTCGCCGTGCTGTTCCGCGGCATCGAGAACTTCAAGATGTTCGACCTCGTGAACCTGCTGACCAACGGCGGGCCGGGCTCGACGACGGAGGTGGTGTCGATCACCTTGAAGCGCGAGGCCTTCGAGAAGTGGCGCACGGGCTACTCGTCGGCGCTGGCCATCATTCTGTTTGTCGCGGTGTTCGGCCTGGCGAACATCTATGTCAAGGCACTCAACGCAGTGAAAAACCGGTGAAAGGCATCTCCACCGCTCACTCGGTCGTCGAACCGACGGCCACGTCCAAACGCGTGGCGATGACGCTCGTCGTGCTGTATGCACTGATCACGCTGGTGCCGCTGGTGTGGATCCTGCTCACCAGCATCAAGAGCCCGCCGGATTCGATCAGCTACCCGCCCAAAGTGGTCTTCGAGCCGTCGATCGAGGGCTACTGCAACCTGTTCACGACACGCTCGCGGCAGACCGCCGAGTACATCGCCAGCCTGCCACCCGCCGCCGACGCCTGCGAGCGCAGCGCTCGCGCCAACAGCATGGTGGTGGTGAGCCGCTCCAACTACCTGCCGCGCTTTGCCAACTCGCTGATCATCGCGATCGGCTCGACCATTTTGTCGGTGGGTCTGGGCGTGATGGCGGCCTACGCCTTCTCGCGCTTCAAGGTGCCGGGCAAGGACGACCTGATGTTCTTCATCCTGTCCACCCGCATGATGCCGCCGATCGCGGTGGCGATCCCGATCTACCTGATGTACCGCGAGCTCGGCCTGTCGGACACCAGGCTCGGCATGATCTTGCTCTACAGCGCGGTCAACGTGTCGCTGGCGGTGTGGCTGCTCAAGGGCTTCATCGACGAGATTCCGCGCGAGTACGAAGAGGCGGCGATGGTCGACGGCTACACCCGCCTGCAGGCATTCCGCAAGGTGGTGCTGCCGCAGGCCACCACGGGTATCGTTGCGACCGCGATCTTCTGCCTGATCTTCGCCTGGAACGAGTACGCCTTCGCTGTGCTTCTGACGAGCGGCGAGGCGCAGACCGCGCCGCCCTTCATCCCGATCATCATCGGCGAAGGCGGGCAGGACTGGCCGGCGGTGGCGGCGGGAACGATGCTGTTCCTGGTCCCGATCCTCGTCTTCACGGTGCTGCTGCGCAAGCATCTGCTGCGCGGCATCACCTTCGGGGCGGTGAGGAAATGAACGCGGGTTCCTGGCCGAAGTGGCTGCGTCGCGGGCCGATGGAGATGGCCGCCTGCATCGTCATCGCGCTCGGTATCGCGATGATGCTGCAACCCTTTGCATTGATCCTGTTCACCTGGTCCTTCGTCGTCACGCTGGCCGGTGTCGCGATGTTCACTATCGTCAGCAAGTTTCCTCCGTGACATGAAGCCCCCAAGCTCACTTCGTTCGCGGCCCCCCAAGGGGAAGCAGGCCCTCCTTGGGGCGGCCCGGCGGAGTGCCTGACCATGGCCGAAATCCGCGTCCATCGGTTGCACAAGGCCTTCGCCGATTTTGTCGCCGTGAAGGACTCGAGCTTCACCGTGCGCGACGGCGAGTTCTTCTGCCTGCTCGGGCCCTCGGGCTGCGGCAAGACCACCACGCTGCGCATGATTGCGGGGTTGGAGCTGCCGACATCGGGGCAGATCTTCCTCGGCAACGAAGACGTGAGCTTCAAGCGCGCCTCGCACCGCGACATCGCTTTTGTCTTCCAGCTCTTCGCGCTCTACCCGCACATGAGCGTGCGCAAGAACATTGCCTTTCCGCTGATCTCGCAGGGCGTGCCGCGTGCCGAGATCAAGGCCAAGGTGTCCGAGGCGGCGCGCATCCTGCGCATCGAGCACCTGATCGACAAGCCGGTCTCGGGCCTCTCGAGCGGCGACCGCCAGCGCGTCGCGCTCGGCCGCGCGATCGTGCGCCAGCCTTTGGCCTTCCTGATGGACGAGCCGCTCGGCGCGCTCGACTCCGAGTTCCGCGAATTGATGTGCCAGGAGCTGCGCGCTTTGCACGACCGCCTGCACGCCACCACCGTCTACGTCACCCACGACCAGCTCGAGGCGATGGCGATGGCCGACACCATCGCGATCATGAACCAGGGCGTGATCGAGCAGCTCGGCCCGCCGCAGGAGGTCTACGAGCGGCCGGCCAGCGTGTTCGTGGCCGACTTCGTCGGCTCACCGTCGATGAACTTCCTGCCCTTCGACGGGGGCTATGCCGTTGGCGCCACCCAAGTGCGCATCGGCGAGGCCGTGGTGCCGGTGCCGGTGCTGCGCGAAGACGCGAGCGGCAAGGCGTTGCTGTTCGGTGTACGGCCTGAGCATGTCCGGCTTGCGCCGGACTCGGCGCTGCGTGCCGAAGTTCTCGGCAGCGAATACCTCGGCATCAACCAGATCGTCACCTGCCGCACAGCGCAGGGCGCGACCCTGCGCGCCAAGGTCGGCGTGGAAGTGCCGGCGCAGCGCGGCGAACAGGTCGGGCTCGTCTTCGACGCGGCGCAGGTTTCGCTGTTCGACCAGGCCACCGGCCGCGCGCTGCGCACTGTTCGGCACGAGTCCGGCGCCACCGGGCGCAGCACGCAATTTGCTGCCTCCCTCGGAGCCGCCCATGGCTGAATTGGCCCTGCGCGGCCTTGTCAAGCGCTTCGGCGACGTGACCGCCGTGCGCGACGTCACCCTCGAGGTGGCGAGCGGCGAGTTCATCGTGCTGCTGGGGCCGAGCGGCGCGGGCAAGACCACGACGCTGCGCCTTGTCGCCGGTCTCGAAACAGCCGACGCCGGCCAGGTGCACATCGGCGGGCGCGACGTGACGCGCACCGCGCCGGCGTTGCGCGACGTGACCTTCGTCTTCCAGCAGTACTCGCTCTACCCGCACCTGAGCGTGTACGACAACCTCGCTTTTCCGCTGCGCTCGCCGATGCGCCGCCTCGGCGAGGACGAGGTGCACCGCAAGGTCACCGAAGTGGCAACGATGCTGCGCATCGAGGACAAGCTCGCCAGCGCGGCGACCAAATTGTCCGGCGGCCAGATGCAGCGCGTCGCGATCGGCCGCGCGCTGGTGCGCGAGCCGGCGGTCACGCTGATGGACGAACCGCTGTCGTCGCTCGACGCCAAGCTGCGCAACGACCTGCGCCTGGAACTCAAGCGCATCCAGCAGGACCTCGGCGCGACGATGCTCTACGTGACGCACGACCAGACCGAAGCGATGACCCTGGCCAACCGCATAGGCGTGCTCGAATGCGGTGCGCTGGTGCAGGTGGGCACACCGCAGCAGATTTACCGTGACCCGGTGAGCAGCTATGTCGCCGCGCGCCTGGGCGCGCCGCGCATCAACCTGCTGCCGCGCGCGCTGGTCGGCACCCTCGACGCGCCGCCGACGACGACCACGGTCGGAGTGCGACCCGACGCTACTCGCCTGGCCCGGGCTGGTGGCGACAACAGCGGCGACAACAGCGGCGACAGCAGCGGCCTCGGCAGCGGCCACATCAAGGCCCTGGTGCGTCGCATCGAGCACCTGGGCGACCAGAAGCATGTGCATGTGGCATGGGGTGACACGGAGCTGATCGCGCTCTGCCACGATGTCAGCGGCTTGGAGCCCGGCCGCGCCGTGTCGGTCGAATTCACAGCGCCCTTGTTCTTCGATGCCTGCGGGCAACGCATCACGAGAGACTGACCCATGGACCTGAAGACAATCATCGAGGCCGCGACAAAGACGCTGGTCGATCATGTTGAGGAACTGACGGACCTGGATGCGGCAACCGGCGACGGCGACCACGGCCTGAACATGCGGCGCGGCGCGCTGGCGATCCAGGCCAAGCTCGGCGAGCTGCAGCGCCAATCGCTCAACGACGCGCTGAAGACCATGGGGATGACCTGCCTGTCCACCGTCGGCGGCTCGTCGGGCCCGGTGTTCGGCACGCTGATGATGACGCTGGGCAAGGAGCTGCCGCCGCAGCCGCAGGCGGCCGACCTGGCGCGGGCGCTTGCGGCCGGCATCGCGGCGCTGAGCCGGCTTGGCAACGTCGAAGTCGGCCAGAAAACGCTGCTCGATGTACTCGATCCGGTGCAGAAGGTCCTGGCTGCCGGCGGTCACGACCTCGTCGCACGGGTGCAACAGTGCGCCCACGACAGTGCCCAGGCCACCGCGCGGATGGTCGCGATCAAGGGGCGTGCCTCGTTCCTCGGCGAGCGCGCGCTCGGCCATGTCGACCCGGGCTCGCGTTCGATGGCATTGATCATCGCCGCGGTGTGTGAAACGCTATGAATGCCTCTCAGGATTGGCCATGAAAAAACTCATCAACGACGTCGAAACCGTGCTCGCCGAGAGCCTGGATGGCTTCGCGACGGCCCACGCCGACATCGTCACGCTCGGTGCCGAGCGCCAGTTCGTGCGACGACGCCAGACGAAGCCAGGCAAGGTGGCGCTGATCTCGGGCGGCGGTTCGGGCCACGAACCGCTGCACGCCGGCTTCGTCGGTCACGGCATGCTCGATGCCGCCTGCCCCGGCCAGGTCTTCACCTCGCCGACGCCGAACCAGATGCTGGCTGCGGCAGAGTCGGTCGACGGCGGCGCCGGTGTGCTGTTCATCGTCAAGAACTACTCCGGCGACATGATGAACTTCAAGATGGCCGCCGAGATGCTCGAGCGCGAGAACGCGACCGTCATCGTCAACGACGACGTTGCAGTCGAGAACTCGACCTACACCACCGGGCGGCGCGGCGTTGCCGGCACGCTGATCGTCGAGAAGATCGTCGGTGCCGCGGCAGAACGCGGCGACGATCTGGCCGCCCTCAAGGCGCTGGGCGATGCCGTCAACAGCGCCACCGCGTCGATGGGCGTGGCGTTGACCTCATGCATCGTGCCCGCGGCCGGCAAACCGACCTTCCAGATCGGCATCGACGAGATGGAAATGGGCGTCGGCATCCACGGTGAGCCGGGGCGCCGCCGCGTGCGGCTGAGCTCCGCCGATGAGATCGCCGAAGAGCTGACCAGCGCCATCTTGAAGGATCTGGCGCTCGCGCCCGGCCAGCAGGTGATCCTGTTCGTCAACGGATTTGGTGGCACGCCGCTGCTCGAGCTGTACGTGATGGTCACTGCCGCATGCAAGGTGCTCACCGGCGCCGGATTGAAAGTCGCGCGGCACCTGACCGGCTCTTTCGTCACTTCGCTCGAAATGGCGGGCTGCTCGATCACCGTCACTGCGGTGGACAACGCTTGGCTCGAACTCTGGGATGCGCCGGTGCACACCGCGGCCCTGCGCTGGGGTCGCTGACGAGCTGCGACCGCACTTGGGAGATCCCGACGCGGTGATCTTGCTTTCGCCTGCGGCGCCAGTCGCCAGGCCGCGCAGGGGCCAAGCAACCATGGCCAGACGGCGCGCAAGGATGTCAGGCCCTACCTCGCCCACCCGGTCTTTGCCCGGCTGCGCGAGCCAGGCCTTTTGCGCAGGTGCAGGTCGGCCTCGACCACGGCCTCCACCCGGCCGGCGCAAACGTGTACGCGCTGCGGCGTGACATGGTGCTTATGGTCCCAGTCGCTGTAGAAGGGCAGCGCAAGGAGGCGGCACGTACCTTGCGCCGTCGAGAGCACGACCACGCCGGCCGCAAGCCAGCGCAGCCGGTTGTGCGTAGGCGCCGGGTGGATGAGCACCGTCACGTCGGGCCAACCCACCGCAGCAGCGCCATACCGCGCCACGGGGTAGACCGCGAGGTCATCGTTGATCTCGTTCAACACGGCGCCAAAGACGGCGTCATCGGCCACCACGGCGCTGCCCAACCACGCCACCCAAGCGTCGCGGCCCACCGGTTGCAAGGGCGCGGACTCGTCGACGAGGTGTTCCCAGGCCGGCCGCGGCCGCGCTGAAGGCGGGGCGGCGGGTCGATCAATCGCGCGATGCGTACTCTCAGTGTCAGCACGCCGCGTGGCCCGAAATCGATCCAAGCGGTTTCGTGTCCATCGACGAGGTCGCTGCGCGGCACCTGGCCTTGCCCGAACTGCCAGTGATGGACAAGCTGACCCAGCACGAGCCCTTGCAGAAAGCCCGGCGCAGGGCTCAAACCGCGCGTTTCAGATTCAACGCCAGCAGCCGGCGCAGGATCTCGTCGTCGGTCATCGCCGCGGTGTAGTCGCCCCAGCCATAGGCCGCAGCGACCGCGGCGTCGAGCGCTGCCTGCGCTTGCGCCAGCCAGGCCGGGCGCTGGTTGTACAGGTTGGTCAGCGTGCGCTTGGCGAGATCTTTTTCGAAGCCGGCCTTGGCGACGATGCGGTCGGGGTAGGGCGAATGGTCCATGCCCAGCGGCACGACTTCGGGCACGTGCTCGGTCCACTCGGGCGGGTTGAGCCAGGTCTCGCGCAGATCGACCAGGCGCTTGGCGGCGCGGGCGATGACGACGGCATGCTCGCGCACGGCGGGCGGCAGATCGGCCGGGATCAGTGCGCCATCTTCGAGTGTTTCGGTGCGCTGGTGGGCAGTGTCCGCGGGGGTGAGGCCGGCGGGGAAGGGAAACGGTTGAAAGCAGGCTGTTGTGTTGTAGACAGGGCGGTCTTCAAGCGTGCCTCCTCGCGCAAGTACCCATGCAACATGGATACGACTGCTGACGACGCCGAACGTAAGGTCGTCGCTTCTCGGGATGACTACCAGTCGATGCTCAGCAGCAATTCCTCGCGGTAACCAAACGAAGTAACGATGCTTGGAAGTCTCAGCCGTGACGATCCACCGAGGAAGCCCAGCGCCGGCCCGGCGCAGCTCTGGTCGCGGGCGTCCATGCCGCCACCAACGCGTGGCGCGATTGACCTCGCGATTGCCCTTACGCGTGGGCTTGACGACCTGCTCCACATAGGCGAACGGCGCTTCAAACAGGGCAGCGTCTTCCGCTTCCATCGTTGCGCCGAAGTCCACCATCCAGCGATCGTCGGGCCGTCGCGCAATGTCGGCGCCGTTCCAGATCGGCGCCAGCACGTTCGCATTCGAGCGGCCATGCGGATTCGGTTGCCGAAGCCACGCACGCGCGTCGGCCGCAGCGATGGTAAAAGGCCCGGCGAGGCAGTAGCCGAAGTAGGAGGCGCCCGCGTTCTCGGGCAACGGCTTAGCCACAGTCAGGTCGAGCTCACCGCCTGCCGTGGGCGCCTTCAGGTCGGCATAGATTGCCGCCACCTCGTTGTCTGCAAGTCGCGCGGGCTGCTCGCTGTGACCGAACGCCACAAGCGATACGCGCACCGCGGCGCCGTCATTGACCCAGGGCTCATCGGGCCACGCTTCGAAGATGCGCGTGGTGTCGAGCACGCGCTGCAGGACTTCGCGGTTCGCGCCCTGTCGAATCGAATTTGTCGCCACCAGCCCCGCCCGCTGCAGCGCCCCCGCCTCGATCTGCGCCCTCGCCTTCTCGAACCAGTAGCAAACCAGATCCGCACCGCCCGGCACGCGCCCCTTGTAGGCCGCACGCAGCGCTTCGGTATAAACGTCGCCCAACTCGCCGCGCATCTTCTTGTCGCCCACAAACGGCGGGTTGCCGACCACCGCGTCCGCCACCGGCCAAGCCGCCTCGCGGCCACCGGCGCCGAGCACGGCATCGCGGCATTCGATATGGTCCAGCGGCTCCAGCACCGGCTGGGTCTTGAAGCCGTAACCATGCTGGATGCGCCACTGCAGCTCGCCGATCCACACCGTCACGCGCGCCAGTTCGGCGGCGTATTCGTTGAGTTCGATGCCGAGCACGTTGTGCGGGCCGGTGCCGTCGTGCTGGCGCTCCAGGCCCAGCGCTTCGGCCTCGAAGTTGACCTGGTGCTCGATGTCCTTCAGGCACTTCAGCGCCAGGTAGAGAAAGTTGCCGCTGCCGCAGGCCGGGTCGAGCACGCGATAGGCCTTGAGCCTTTCGAGGAAGCCGACGAATACGGCCTGCGCGTCGCGGTAGGCCTTGTCGTTGTGGCGCTTGCTTTTGGCCAGGGCCTTGCCGATGCGCAGCTTGTGGTCTTGCCATTCGGCCAGCAGCGGGCGCTGCACCACCGGCTCAACCAGGCGCAGGATGGTCGCCGCGTCGGTGAACTGCGCGCCGAGCTGGCTGCGTTTGGCGGGGTCGAGGCCACGCTCGAACAGGGTGCCGAAGATGGTGGCGTCGATGGCGCTCCAGTTCAGCGCGCTGGCGGCTTTGAGCGCGGCAACGTCGGCAGCGGCCAGCGGCGGCACGTCGATCCTGGCGAACAGGCCGCCGTTGAACCAGGGCACCGCCTCGACGCCGAACAGGCCGCCGCTTCGCATGGTCTCGAACAGTTTGCCGAGTTGCGCGCGCAGCGCTCCGGGCGCGAGCTGCACGCCGACCAGGCGCTCGAACAGGCGCACCGGCAGCAGGCCCACGTCTTCGGCGAAAAAACTGAAGACACACTGCGTGAGGAAGTGGCTCACCTGCTCGGGCGCAACGCCGGCCGCGCGCAGGCGCTCTGCCGTGCCGGCGAAGGTGCGCGCGGCGTCTTCGGTGATGTCGCGGTTGCTGCGCCTGGGCTTGAACGAGTCAGGGTCTTGCCACAGCGCACGCAGGCGCTGCTGCACTTCG
>JANPDN010000156.1:0-4159 GCA_031431555.1 Rubrivivax sp. | reverse complement strand
GTCGGCGTGGTGCTGCGGATGATTGGTGACGACCTGCCCTACATCCCGCTCTACCGCCGCACGCTGAACTGGGCCTATGCCAAGAAGGTGACGCTGGTGCAGTGGCCTAACGATGCAGTTGAGCTGCGCTGGGTGCGGGTGCGGGTGAGGTAGGGCGCTGCCTGACGCTGCCGATCAGGGCGGCGCCGCACCATCAAACAAGCCCGGCGCCGCCAGCCCGATGGGGCCGTCGAGCGCCTTCTTCAACCACAACCGCACGGCGGGGTCGCTGCGCCAGAGGTCGAACTGGTTGGCGACAACGATGCGCGCTTCTTCAGCCGAGCCCAGGGCATAAGAAGGCACGTTCGGTAGGCGCGGCGCACGCGCTGCGAGCAAGGTCTTTTGCAGGTGGGGGTTCTTTTTCAGCGCCGACTGCACCAGCGCCGCGGCCAGCTCGAAAGCGCCTTCGGCGAGTCGCGTGCGCGCCGTCAGCAGCATCATGCCGACCCTGTCGTCGGGGTAACGCGCGGCCAGCGCGGCCGCCGCAGCGGTGTCGCCGCGGCGCAGGTAGACGGCCATCAGGCGTTCGCGCAGGCCGTGGTTGTCATGCGGGTTGAGCACTTCGACCAGATGGCGCAGGTTGTCGAAGCTGCGCTCGGCGCGCGCGTCGCTGTCGAGCGTGACCGACTCCACCAGCAGGCGCAGTGCGGGCCGGTTTTCCAGCCAGGCCCATTCGCAGCGCGCCACGGGCTGCACCTTGATGATGAGTTGCCAGAGATCGAGCGCCCGCCGCAGGACGGTCGCGCAGGCCCGTGCCGACTGGTCCAGCGGCAGTTGCTGCAGCAACAACACCAGGCCGTCCAGGACCTCGAAGCTGTCGGCCAGCACCGGGGTTTTTTTCAGCAGCGGCAGCCACTGTGCGGTGTCGAGCATGCGCACCAGGTCGTCAGCAATGTCGTCACCACCGTCGTCCCAGGCCATCGTCGGCAACTCGACGTCGAAGACCTTGCGCCAGCGCGGCAGTGCGCGTTGCAGTGTCGCATTCGGCCGCAGCGCTTCGAGGTCAGCGACCGCTGCATCGGGCAGCTCGATGCGCAGCTTCGGCGCGGGCAGGCTCGCCAGCCAGTCGGTGAAGTCCATCAGCGCCGCGCTCGGCATCATGCCGCCCTCGTCCATGACCCGGCGCACCAGGGGCGAATCGGGCTGGGTCAATTCTTCGAGCACCTCGATCGCGTGCGCCAGCCCGTCGGACGGCGGCAGGCGCTTCAGGCGCCGAATGTGAAAGGACGCACGTTCGCGCGCGGTGTCATGCTGGCCGGCACCCATCAGGGTGGTGACCTCGAGCAGCGCCACATTCGGGTCGTCTGGCTGCAGGCGCTGGGCGTTCCTGAAGGCCTGTTGTGCACCCTTGTCGTCACCGGCATCTGCGGCCAGCAGCGACAGCCGCTGCCAGCCTTTGGATTGCACCGCGGGGCCGCCCTTGACGACCATATCGTTGGCCAACCGCTTGCGCTTTCGCGGCAGTCCCAGATCGAGGTAGGTATCACCGAGCCGGTCGAGCAGGTCGGCACGGTCGTCGGTCCAGGGTGCTGGCAATTCGCTCCAGGGTTCGAGCAGGCGCCGCGCATGCCCCGCGCGGTCGTCGTCGAGCATCATTTCCGCTGCGCCCAACACCACCTGCGGCGGCACCCGCTGTGTTGCCAGCGCGGCCTGCGCGGCGGCGGGCAGCTCGCCGACGATCAGCGCGCCCAGCAAGTCGGGGTCGAAGCTCGGCATGCCGGCAACCAAGCCGGCACAACAGCGCTTGAATTTTTCGCCTGAGCCACACAGGCAGGGTTCGTTGCGGCCCGGCAGCTGCCGGCGCTGCGGTCGAAAACCATTTGCCGGCCGCGGCGCGTTGTCGAGCAAGCTCCAGCCCAGCAGACGAAAGAGCTTCGCGCTGTCGGCCTGGCGCTGCGCCGCAGTCATCGGCGGCGGCTTGTGGGCATCGAGGACGCTGGCAAACAACAACGGCCCGTCTTGGGCCATGCGGTCGAGAAAAGCGGTGTCGTCCAGGCCGCCGGCAATCCAGCTGCAGCAGATGAACAGCATGCCGAAGAGGGCTTCGTCTTCGCGGTCTGGGATCAATTCTCCGGCCATGTCGATATGGTCCTGTTCAATGTGGGCAAGGGCCACTGCTGGCGCGGAAAGCTTTTGGCATCTGCGGCCGCAACTCGCTGTGCAGGCCACGCGACAGGGCCTTGGCCATGCGCTCTTGTTTGACCAGCGGGCCCTGGTCCCATTTTGTGCGCGCGCTCCAGGCGTGGCCTGCTTCGACTTGGGCGGTGCTGGCGTCGACACCGTCGACCTTGACCCGGCCGATCACCCGGCCGTAACTGTCGCGGGCCACGGTGTGCACGCTCACCGGCTTGTTGAGCAGCAATTCAGCCAGCGCCGCACGCGACTGCGCGCCCCAACTCTGGCAGATCTCTGGGGCGTCGATATTCAACAAGCGCACCTGCAGTGCCTGGGCCGGTGGTGCCGGTTGCAGCAGCAGGCTGTCGCCGTCGAAGACCTTGGTCACGACACCCTCGATGACCGCCGGCCTGGGCTTTGGCGTGGGGGCGGCGGTGGCGCTGGTGGCGACCGCGGCGATCGACAACGCGATCGCGGCGCAAGGCCGGCGCAGACCGGGTTTTGGCGAAGATCTGTCGCGCCGAGTTGCTTCGTTGATCGTCATCCAGGCATCCGGCCAAACCGCGCAGTTGCGACGCCGCGCATCATCGCTCAAGCGCGGCGCGCGATACTCGCGGGCATGCTGAACCAGACCCACCTCGCCGACCTCGAAACGCCGCTCGGTTTGCTCGATGCGGAAAAAATGGCCACCAACATCCAGCGCATGCAACTGCAGATGCAGGCGCTCGGGGTGGCCTTCAGGCCACATGTCAAAACCGCCAAATCGGTGCCGGTCGCCAGGCTGCAAGCCGCGGCCGGCGCCAGCGGCATCACGGTGTCGACACTGAAAGAAGCCGACGAGTTTTTCGATGCCGGCTTCGACGACATCCTGTACGCCGTCGGTATCACGCCTAACAAGTTGGCGCATGTGCAACGCTTGCGCGAACGCGGCTGCAGACTCAAGGTGATCGTCGATTCGGTGGCGGCCGCGCAGGCGGTGGCGGCGCATGGCGAGCAGCATGGCCAGCGCTTCGAGGTGCTGATCGAGATCGATACCGACGGCCAGCGCGCCGGCGTTGCGCCGGCGTCTGACACCCTGCTCGATATTGGCAACGCGTTGCACCACAGCACCGGCAGCGTGCTCGCTGGCGTGATGACCCACGCCGGCGGCTCCTACGGCCTGCACACACCCGACGCGCTGGCCGAGTTTGCTGAAACCGAGCGCAGCGGCATCGTGCACGCCGCGCAGCGGCTGCGTGGCGCCGGCCTGCCCTGCAAGATCGTCAGCGTCGGCTCGACACCCACCGCGCTGTCGGCGCGCGCGCTGCCGGGTGTCACCGAAGTCCGCGCCGGGGTCTATGTCTTTCACGATCTGGTGATGGCCGGCGTCGGCGTCTGCAGAGTCGAGGACATCGCCTTCAGCGTGCTCGCCACCGTGATCGGCCACCAGCGCGACAAAGGCTGGGTCTTGATCGACGCCGGCTGGATGGCGCTGAGCCGTGACCGCGGCACGCAAGGCCAGGCCGTCGACCAGGGTTATGGGCTGGTGTGCAGTGAAGACGGCACACCGATGCCCGACTGGATCGTCAGCGCGGTGAACCAGGAACATGGCACCGTGACGCGTCGCGGCGGCGCTCTGGCAGGCGACGACGTGCAGCAGCGTTTTGCGGTGGGCAGCCGCATGCGCGTGCTGCCCAACCACGCCTGCGCAACAGCCGCGCAGTTCAGTGCCTATCACGTGATGCAGCCCGATGGCCAGATCGAGATCTGGCCGCGTTTTGGTGGCTGGTAGCCCGGTCGGTGAACTGCTTGGTGCACCGCCGATGTAGCCGCTGACCAATCCACCGAAGCGCCTCAACCCAGCGCCAGCGCGATCACACCCGCAGCGATGCAGGCCGC
This sequence comes from Rubrivivax sp., assembly GCA_031431555.1. GTDB lineage: Bacteria > Pseudomonadota > Gammaproteobacteria > Burkholderiales > Burkholderiaceae_C > Rubrivivax. The sequence continues at coordinate 127 of JANPDN010000156.1, read as the reverse complement.
GCCCAACAGGCGCAAGCCACGCTGACCTTCACCGAGCAGGCGGCCGCCGATGAGCGCGGCGAAGAGCATCGACACCTCGCGTGCCGGCGCGACATGCGACAGCGGCGCCATCGTCACCGCATAGAGC
>JANPDN010000155.1:0-11011 GCA_031431555.1 Rubrivivax sp. | reverse complement strand
GGACCAGATGGACGCGGCGGCCGAGCTCGCCGATCGTTTCAGCCATGGCGAGCTGCGCGTCACGCATGACCAGAATCTGCTGCTGCCCTGGGTCCACGCGGCGCAGTTGCGCGCGCTGTGGTCGGCCGCCAAGGCGCTCGGCCTGGCGACGCCGAATATCGGCCTGCTCACCGACATGATCGCCTGCCCGGGTGGTGACCTCTGCGCGCTGGCCAACGCACGCTCGATCCCGATCGCAGCGGCCATCACCGAGCGTTTCGAAGACCTCGACACGCTGTACGACATCGGCGATATCGACCTCCACATCAGCGGCTGCATCAACTCCTGCGGCCACCACCACAGCGGGCATATCGGCATCCTCGGTGTCGACAAGGACGGCGCCGAGTGGTACCAGCTCACCCTCGGCGGCTCTGACGGCAGCACGCTCAGCGGCGCCGCGGTGCCGGGCAAGGTCATCGGCCCGAGCTTTGCGGCCGACGAAGTGCCCGACGCCATCGAAGCCGTCATCGACACCTACCGCAGCGAGCGCCAGAGCAACGAGCGTTTTGTCGACACCGTGCGCCGCATCGGCACCCTGCCCTTCCGCACCGCGGCCGACCGCGTGCGCCAGACCACCGCTGCCTGAAGCTCAAAGAGGAAGCATCATGAAATTTGTCGACCCCTTGCACGACGTCTGGTCCAACGCCGCCGACCACCGCCTGTTCAGCCTCGAAGAGTGGCTGGCCCAACACGGCGACGCCACCTCAATCGATGACGGCGCGCGACAGGTACTCGGCGTGGCGCTGACCAATGACCAGGACGTCGAAGCGCTGCAGCCCCACCTCGACCGCATCGCGCTCGTCGTCCTGCAGTTCCCCAAGTGGACCGATGGCCGCGCCTACAGCCAGGCGCGGCTGCTGCGCACGCGGCTGCGTTTTGCCGGCGAGATCCGCGCCGCTGGCGAAGTGCTGGTCGACATGCTGCCGCTGTTGCAGCGCACCGGCTTCGACGCGGTCGAGCTGCGCGCCGACCAGAGCCTGGAATCGGCACAACGTGCACTGCGCTTTTTTGCCGGCCACTACCAAGGCGACACGGTCGAGCCGCAGCCGCTGTTCGGGCGTATTGATGCTGCCAGCGTCGGGGGCCAGAATGTCAGCCATTGAGCTCTATGCCCGCCAAACGGCGGGCTTCGATGAGCGTGTCGCCCATGCGGTCGCGGTGCTGCAATCGATCGCCAGCGAGCATGCCGGCACGGTGGTGCAGGCGACCAGCCTGGGCGCCGAAGACATGGTGCTCACCGACCTCATCGCACGCCACCAGCTCGATATCGCCGTGGCCACGCTCGACACCGGAGCCTTGCATCAAGAAACGCTGGCGCTGATCCCGCGCATTGAGCAGCGCTACGGCCTGAAGGTGGCGCGATTCAAGCCGCGTGCCGAAGCGGTGCTGCACTTTGTCGGCCAGCATGGCGATCGCGCGATGTACAAAAACGTCGACCTGCGCAAAGCCTGCTGCGGCCTGCGCAAACTCGAGCCGCTGGCGCGCCTGCTGAGCCACCGCAGCGCCTGGGTCACCGGGCTGCGCCGCGAGCAGTCCGACCAACGCGCGGTGGTCCCGTTCAGCGAAGTCGACGCCGACGGCCGCACCAAACTCAACCCGCTGGCCGACTGGTCGTGGGCCGATATCTGGCACTACATCGACGCGCATGAGGTTCCCTACAACCCGCTGCACGATCAGTTTTTCCCGAGCATCGGCTGCGCGCCCTGCACCCGCGCCATCGCCGTCGGTGAGCCGTTTCGCGCCGGGCGCTGGTGGTGGGAAAACGAAGGCGCGAAGGAATGTGGCTTGCATTTGAAGCCACATTCCGTCGGCGCGCCTGCGCCCGGTGACGCGCACAGTGCGGCACATCGCGACGACGCTTCGGCGCAGGCTCATATCGGCGCAGCCGATGTGAAGGCCGCACCAGCGGCCGGCCGGAGCCAAAACGAAGGCGCCAAGGAATGTGGCCTGCACGTTCAAGCCGAGAGTGCCCTGACATGAACGCCCCGACTGCGACCCGACATCTGCTGCCCGAGATCGACCAACGTCATCTCGACGGCCTCGAAGAAGAGGCGATCTTCATCCTGCGCGAAGTCGCGGCCTCTTTCGAACGCCCGGCGCTGCTCTTTTCCGGCGGCAAGGATTCCTGCGTCGTGCTGCGGCTGGCCGAGAAGGCTTTCAAGTCGCATGTGGGGGGTCAGGGCTTCACCGGCCGCCTGCCCTTCCCGCTGCTGCATGTCGACACCGGGCACAACTTCCCCGAAGTCATCGATTTCCGCGACCGCCGTGTCGCCGAGATGGGCGAGCGCCTGGTCGTCGCGCATCTCGACGATTCGATCGCGCGCGGCACGATCCGCTTGGCCCACGCCCTCGAATCGCGCAACCCGCACCAGACCGTGGCCCTGCTCGAAGCGATTGAAGAACACCGCTTTGATTGCCTGATGGGTGGCGCGCGGCGCGATGAAGAAAAAGCGCGCGCCAAAGAACGCATCTTCAGCCACCGCGACGGCTTCGGCCAATGGCAGCCCAAGGAGCAGCGGCCTGAACTCTGGACGCTTTTCAACACCCGCATCAAACCGGGCGAACATTTCCGCGCCTTCCCGATCAGCAACTGGACCGAGGCCGATGTCTGGCTCTACATCAACCGCGAAGGCATCCCGCTGCCTGCGATGTACTACGCGCACCAGCGTGATGTTGTTCGCCGCAAGGGCCTGCTCGTGCCGGTGACGCCGGTGACGCCGGTGCTGCCGGGCGAAGAGATTGAAAACGTCCAGGTGCGCTTTCGCACCGTTGGCGACATGACCTGCACCTGCCCGGTTGAAAGCGCGGCCGCCAACGCCGCCGAAGTCGTGGCCGAGACCTTGACCGTCACCGTCAGCGAACGTGGCGCCACGCGCATGGACGACCGCGCTTCAGACAGCGCGATGGAGCGGCGCAAAAAAGAGGGGTATTTCTGATGTCGGCACAACGCAGCCTGGCGCAACGCGCTGACCTTGCGCTTCGCGAACACGACCACGACCACGACCAGCCCGACCACCGCGACCAACACCAACACCGCGCGCTGCGTTTTCTCACCGCCGGCAGCGTCGACGATGGCAAGAGCACGCTCATCGGCAGGTTGCTCTTTGACAGCCGCGCGATCCTGGCCGACCAGCTCGAGAGCCTGGAAAAACGCGCCGCGGGCCAGGCCATCGACCTGTCGCTGCTCACCGACGGCCTGGAGGCCGAGCGCGAACAAGGCATCACCATCGACGTCGCTTTCCGCTACTTCGCCACCCGCAAGCGCAAATTCATCATCGCCGACGCGCCCGGCCACGAGCAGTACACACGCAACATGGTCACTGCGGCAGCGGGCAGCGACGCCGCAGTGGTGCTCGTCGATATCACCAAGATCGATTGGCGCGCGGCCTGCGTCGAACTGCTGCCGCAGACCCGCCGCCATGCGCTGCTGGCGCACCTGCTGCGCGTGCCGTCGATCGTCTTTGCAGTCAACAAACTCGACGCCGTCGACGGGCAGACGCAGGCCGCATTCGAGGCCGTGCGCGCCGCACTGCTGGCGTTTGCTGGCGAAGCCGGTATCCAGCCCGCCGGCATCGTGCCGGTATCGGCATTGCGCGGCGACAACGTGACGACGCCGCTGGCCGCCGGCTGGTACCACGGCCCGACTTTGCTGCAACTGCTCGAGTCGCTGCCGGCGGCGGCTGACGACATCTCGGCACCACTGGCGCTGCCGGTGCAGTACGTCGCGCGGCTCGACGATGGCGCCAATCCGCAGCGTGTTTTCTGGGGCCGGCTGGCCAGCGGTGGTGTCCGGCGCGGCGACCGGATCCAGGTCTTTCCGAGCGGCGAGCAAGCCACCGTGACCGCCGTGCGGCGCGCCGGCCGTGAAGTTGGCAGCGCCGGTGTTGGCGAGTCGGCGGGCCTGGTGCTCGACCGGCCGCTGGACATCTCGCGTGGCGACTGGATCGTCGCCGTTGTCGCTCTCGGCGGGCCGCAAGCTGTTGCGCGGCCGACCACCGAATTCAGCGCGACGCTGTCGTGGCTGGACACTGAACCGGCGCAGATCGGCCGCAAATACTGGGTCCGCCATGGCCACCGCTGGGTGCAGGCGCGCATCACCACGATCGAGCACCGGCTCGACATCCAGACCCTGCAGGCGACCGATGCCAAAGAGCTTGCGGTGAACGATATCGGGCGGGTGCGGGTCGCGTTGCAGCAGCCGCTGCCGCTGACCCCGTACCGCGACAACCGCGTCGGCGGCGCGCTGATCGTGGTCGACCCGGTCAGCCACCGCACCAGCGGCGCGCTGCTCGTAGACGGAGAATTTTCATGACCGGCAAGGTGACTTTCATTGGCGCCGGCCCCGGCGCGGCCGACCTGATCACGGTGCGCGGTGCACGCCTGCTGGCCCGAGCCGACGTCGTCTTGTTCGACGCCTTGATCGACCCGGCGTTGCGCGACTACGCACCGGGTGCGCGCTGGCTCGACGTCGGCAAACGCGGTTTTTGTGATTCCACCGGCCAGACCCGGATCAACGCGCTTCTCGTGCAGCAGGCCCAGAACCACGCCCATGTCGTGCGCCTCAAGGGCGGCGACCCTTCTGTGTTCGGCCGCCTCGAAGAAGAACTCCAAGCGCTGGCCGAAGCTGGCATCCAGAGCGAAGTGGTGCCCGGTGTCACCGCGGCAATCGCTGCCGCCGCGGCAAGCCAGCGGCCGCTGACTCGGCGCGGCCGCGGCCGCAGCGTCAGCCTGAGCACGGCGATGACCCAGGCGGGCGCATTGCAGGCCTCGCGCAACGCCGACACCGAAGTTTTCTACATGGCTGGGCGCCAGCTCGCCGCCTTGGGCCGGCGACTGTGTGACGCCGGCTGGCCCGACGACACGCCGGTGCTGGTCACCTCGCGGGCCGGCTGGCCGGACCAGATCGCCAGCGACCACCGCGTCGCGACCTTGGCTGAAGCGGCGCTTCTGCACAGTGGGCGGCCGGCGGTCGTCACCGTCGGCGTGGGCGCGGAGCCGCTGACTTGCGGCACTGGCGCCACAAAGACCCTGCACGCCGACCGGGGGCTAAGGCAGCCGGCCGCGTAAAATCAGCCTTTGTCCATCGTTCGGCCCGGGCCTACAAGGCCCGCCGCGCGGCCGGGCACGCCGAACGCCCGCCAACGCCAGCCAACTATTTGCTTCCGCCATGACCCATGTCGTTCTCGAATCGTGCATCAAGTGCAAGTACACCGACTGTGTCGATGTCTGCCCCGTCGATTGTTTTCGCGAAGGCGAAAACATGCTCACCATCGACCCCGACGAGTGCATCGACTGCGCGGTGTGCATTCCCGAATGCCCGGTGAACGCGATCGTGCCCGAAGAGGACGTGCCCGCCGACCAGATCCATTTCATCAAGCTCAATGCCGATCTGGCCAAGACCTGGAAGAGCATCACCCGCAGCAAGCCCGGCCTGCCCGATGCCGACGACTGGAAAGACCGCAAGGACAAGCTGTCCGAGTTGATCCGCTGACTTGACTTGCTGAACTGATGGACCCCGTCCCGAACCCGCAGATCCCCGCCACCACCGATGCAGCGGGCCACGGCGGCCCCGTCGAAACCGATGCCGTCATCGTCGGCGCCGGGCCGGTCGGCCTGTTCCAGGTCTTCGAACTCGGCCTGCTCGAGATCAAGGCACACATCATCGACTCGCTGGCCTACCCCGGCGGGCAGTGCATCGAGCTCTATCCCGACAAGCCGATCTACGACATCCCCGCGGTGCCGGTGTGCACCGGCAAGGAGCTCACCGACAACCTGCTCAAGCAGATCGAGCCTTTCGGTGCGACCTTTCACCTCGGCGAAGAAGTCACCGTCGTCGCGCCGCAGGCCGACAAGCGCTTTCTGGTCGAGACCAACCGCGGCACGCGGCTGCTGACCAAGACGATCTTCATTGCCGGTGGCGTCGGCTCTTTCCAGCCCCGTACGCTGAAGGTCGAAGGTGTCGACAAATACGACGGCACGCAGTTGCACTACCGGGTCAAGAGCCCGCAGCCCTTTGCCGGCAAGAACCTGGTCATCGTCGGTGGCGGCGACTCGGCATTGGACTGGGCGCTGAACTTCGCGCAGGACGGGCCGAACCGGGCCGAAAGCGTGATCGTGATCCATCGCCGCGACGGCTTTCGTGCCGCGCCGGCGAGCGTCGCGCGCATGCGCGAACTCTGCGACCAGTTGGAGATGCAATTCATGGTCGGCCAGATCAACGCCATCGAAGAGACCGGCGGACGCCTCACCGCGATCAAGGTCACCGGCGGCGACGGCGTCACGCGGGTCGTGCCGCTGGACATGCTGCTGGTCTTTTTTGGCCTCAGCCCCAAGCTCGGGCCGATCGCGCAATGGGGCCTGACGATCGAGCGCAAGCAAATCACGGTGGACACCGAAAAGTTTCAGACCAATGTGCCGGGCATCTTTGCGGTCGGTGATATCAACACCTATCCCGGCAAGAAAAAGTTGATCCTGTCGGGCTTTCATGAAGCCGCGCTGGCCGCCTTCGGCGCTGCGCCCTATGTCTTCCCGGACAAACGCATCTTGCTGCAGTACACCACCACGAGCCCGAAGCTGCACAAGGTGCTGGGCGTCGAGTCGCCGGTCTTCGACTGACCAGCTCGGGCCGCGACGCCGGCATAATCAACGTTCTTCGCTAGGGGTGCTGGCGCCGTGCAAACGGTGTCGGCTGAGAAAGTCCCTTTGAACCTGATTGAGACCTGCGGGAACGCGGGTCTCAAAGTCCGCAAGGACTTTGAGGTAATCCTCGCGCAGGGAAGCAGCTCTCCGATATCGCCTGCCGTGGGCGATGTATAGCGTGACCCGCTGACCTGCCATGTTTTGCAAAGGCAAACGATGGCATCGATTCATTCGCATCATCGGCAAACGATGATCGCCACCGCGGCGCTGCTCGCCTGCACCGTGGCATCGGCGCAGGCACCGAGCACGGCACAAACGATCACCATCAGCGGCCGCGCTGCGCCGGTCGTGACGGTCGCCGGATTTGGTGACGTGCCGCTGGCGCGCGCGCCACTTTCGGGCAGCGTGATCAGCGCCGAACAGATCGCCGACTCGGGGCTGCTGTCGCCGGCCGGCATCACGCGGCTGGACGCCTCGTTCAGCGATGCCTACAACGCCGAAGGGTACTGGAGCAGCTTCACCGCACGGGGCTACGTGCTCGACAACCGCAGCAACTTCCGCCGCGACGGCCTGCCGATCAACGCCGAAACCGCCATCGCATTGGGCAACAAAGAACGTATCGAGTTGCTGCATGGCGCCAGCGGCATCCAAGCCGGCACCAGCGCGCCTGGCGGCCTGATCAACTTCGTTGTCAAGCGGCCCAACGGCGCGGCCTCGCGCAGCATCAACCTGGGCTGGCAAGCTGCCGGCACGCTCGACGCGCAGTTCGACTGGAGCGAACGTTTTGGCGCCGACGGGGCCGGTGGCTTTCGACTCAGCGCCGGCGCGACCCGGATCGATCCGCAGATGAACGCTGCCACGGGCCAGCGGCACCTGGTCGCGCTGGCCACCGAATGGCGCATGGGCGCGGGCTCGCGCATCGAAGCCGAGATCGAAGTCAGCCGGCAGGCACAACCCAGCGTGCCGGGTATCAGCCTGCTCGGCGGCCGCTTGCCCGATGCACACGAGATCGACCCGCGAACAAATCTGAATCGACAGCCATGGAGTCAGCCGGTGGTGCTTGGCGGCACGACGGCGTCGCTGCGTTGGCAGATGGCGTTGGCCGCAGGCTGGCGCGCGCAGATCCATGGAGCGGTGCAAAAACTGCGCAGCGATGACCGCGTCGCCTTCCCGTTCGGCTGTTACGACGCCGGTGCCGACATTTACTACGCCGACCGCTACTGCCCTGACGGCCGCTTCGATGTCTACGACTTTCGCAGCGACGGCGAACGGCGCAACACCGCGGCGCTGGATGCCCAACTGCGCGGCTCAGTGGTCATCGGTGAGATGCAACATGCGCTGACCTTGGGTGTGCTGCGCACGCAGACATCAGAGCGCTTCAACGCGCAGGCCTTCAACTACACCGGCCAGGGCCAACTCGACGGCGCGTCGATCACGCTGCCGGCGCCAGAGCTCACGACCAGCGCGACGCGGCGCAACGAACGCAGCACCGAGATCTATGCCCGCGACCTGCTGCAACTCAGGCCTGGACTGCAACTCTGGATCGGCCTGCGCCACACGTCGCTCGAGCGCCCGACCTACCGGCAGGCGTTCAACGCGCCTTGGGCTGCGCTCAATGCCGATCTCGGGTCAGGTTACACGGCCTATGCCAGCTGGGGCCAAGGCGTCGAATCCGAAGCGGTACCAAATCGAGACCGCTACAGCAACCGCGGCGAGTTGCTGCCGGCATTGAAAAGCCGGCAAGTCGAAGCCGGCCTGAAGTTCGCCAGCCATGGCGTCGAAGGCAATGTGGCCGCGTTTGACATCCGTCGCCCGGTGGCCGCAGACATCGGCCGCTGCGAAGTCGCCGACAGCTGCTTGCGCAGGATCGACGGCGAGGCCCGACACCGCGGCCTGGAGGCGGCAACAAGTGTACGCAGCGGCGACTGGCAGTGGCATGCCGGCGCGATGTTGCTCGAGGCCACACGTCGAGGCAGCACTGCCGCTGAGGTGAATGGTTTGCGGCCGGTGAACGTGCCGCGCCGGACATTCAAGCTGCGCGTCTCCCGCGACATCACCGCCTGGCCGGGCCTGAACCTGTCGTCCGGCTTCGTCTACGAAGGCCGGCGCAGCGTGCTGCCCGACAACAGCGTCGACCTGCCGGCGTGGACCCGCATCGACCTCGCCGCACGCCTGAATACCACCCTTGCCGGCCGCCCCGCGACCTGGCGGATCGGCATCGACAACGCCACCAACACCCGCGCCTGGCGCGAGTCGCCTTACCAGTTCAGTCACGTCTACTTGTTCCCGATCACCCCGAGAAGCCTGCGTGCTGCGGTCCAGTTCGCGCTTTGAGCCCGCCCCAGCCGCCAAGCTATAATCTTTGGCTGTTCCTCGATAGCTCAGTCGGTAGAGCGCCGGACTGTTAATCCGTAGGTCCCTGGTTCGAGCCCAGGTCGGGGAGCCATAGAAATCAAGGGGTTAGCGATGCAAGTCGCTAACCCCTTCGTCTTTCCAGACCCTCCGTGTCCGACTCGTGTCCGAAATTTCTGGTGCGAGCGGCCTGTGACCTGCGTACAACGCGGTGTGACTACCAGAGGGTCTCACTGCGTCCCGCACGGACCGACTAGCGCACTCGGTGCGGAACTCGCCGGGAGCTCTTCGCGCCCGTACTGACCCAGCAACCGCGCGACCTTCACAGATCTATGGCCGGGACGCGCGTAAAAGAGGGCGACCGAATCTGCGCGAGGAAGTCCAACCGTCGGCGATGGTGAGTGCGCGTGAACCGCCACGAACGGCCACTGAGCCAGTCCGGACGAGTGGTACCTCAAAGACTGGTCGAGGTCGTTCGAAAGAAGGTTGTCGAACAAGTCGTGTCGACAACAGCGGTAGAGAGCCTGCCAGGTGTCACCTCGCGAACCGCGCGTCTGCGGCCTGGCTTGCTTCGTTGTCTTGGGAGGGCATCGGGCATGTAGTCCAAGTCCGTGTGGGTGACAATCTTTCGCGGGAGGCTAGGCCCAGCAGCGACGACACCAACTTCGCGGTCATGCAGTGGCAGGGCAAACTCGGCGATGCGTCCAGCTGATGGAGGTCAGACTTTGCACCCAGATGACCGCGAAGCACTTGCCGCGAAACGCGTTTGCTGCAACTGCGTCCGCGAAGATTTCCTGCGGGCCGAGATCGCGGCTGACGGCGTGGTCGCCCTCTGCGACTACTGCGGCGAGGATGAAGAGAAGACGTGGTCCATTGGCGACGTTGCAGACAGCGTTGAACAGGCGTTTGAGAATCACTACGTCCGCACGGCCACTGAGGCAGACCCCTCTGACTACTACCTCTACGCCGACCGTGACTTTGGTCGGACGTGGTACCGCGACGGGCAGGAGACCGCCGAGGCGATCCAAGAAGCAGCTCGCATTCCTGAGGATGCCGCAGCCGATGTTCAGACGCTGCTGGGAGACCGCTACGACGACGTTGAGTCGGGCCGTATGGGAGAGGAGACCGAGTTTGCGCCTGACGCGCACTACGACTTGAAGGGAACAGATGCCGCGAACTGGCACCGCGAGTGGATGTCATTCGAAAACGCCCTCAAGACCGAGGCGCGGTTCTTCAGTCGCAGCGGTGCGGAACATCTGGCAGCGACCTTCAATGGCATCGACGCGCTGGCAACAACGGATGGCAGCCCGCTCGTTGTCGAGGCAGGACCCCAGCGCCCGCTTGATCATCTCTATCGTGCGCGCGTCTTCCAGTCGGACGCTAAGCTAACTGAGGCGCTATGTCGCCCGGATCTGCACCTCGGCTCACCTCCCGTCGCCCTGGCCAGCGCTGGTCGCATGAACGCGCGCGGAATCTCGGTCTTCTATGGCGCGACCGGCGCCAGCACAGCGGTTGCGGAGGTCCGCCCCCCAGTCGGCAGCAAAGTCGCGGTAGCTCGCTTTGCCATCACACGCCCCCTGCGCCTTCTCGACCTCACGGTCCTAGACAAGGTCAACGACGATGGCAGCATCTTTGATCCAACCCTCAAAAGGCGGCTGGAACGCGTTTCTTTCCTGCGGACGCTAGGACAGCGAATCACCCGCCCGGTGATGCCCGATGACGAGGCCTTCGAATATCTGGCGACGCAGGCGATCGCCGACTTCCTCGCGACCGAGAACGAACCCAGACTGGATGGAATCATGTTTAGCTCCGCCCAGTCGAAGGACGGACGCAATGTTGTCCTATTCCACAAGGCCGCCCGGGTCGCGGAGTTGGATCTGCCACCGGGCACCGTTGTCGAAGCCGACACGCACTACGACACCGACGTGGGACCGGAGACCGACTATCGAGTGAGCGAGGTAGTGCCCCCGGCGGCTCCTCC
>JANPDN010000154.1:0-5719 GCA_031431555.1 Rubrivivax sp. | reverse complement strand
CGCCAAATTCATCCGCGGCCAAGGCAGTTATGTCGACGACATCAAGCTGCCCGGCATGCTCTTTGGCGCCATCGTGCGCAGCCCCTACGCACATGCGCGCATCAAGGGCATCGACAAGAGCAAGGCGCTGGCCTGCCCGGGTGTGGTGGCAGTGCTCACGGCCGACGATTTGAAGCCCGTCAACCTGCACTGGATGCCGACGCTGGGCAGCGATGTGCAGGCGGTGCTGGCGGACAAGAAGGTCTGCTTTCAGATGCAGGAAGTGGCGATGGTGCTGGGTGTCGACCGCTACGCCGCCGCCGACGGCGCGGCGCTGGTCGAGGTCGATTACGAAGAGCTGCCAGCGATCGTTGACCCCAAACATTCGATGGACAAGGACGCGGTGATCATCCGCGAAGACATCGCCGACAAGACCGAAGTCGGCCACGGCCCGCGCACCCACCCGAACCACATCTTCACCTGGGAGGCGGGCAACCAGGCCGCCGCCGATGTGGCATTCAGCAACGCCGCGGTGACGGTGCGCGAAGAGATCCTCAACCCGCGTGTGCATCCCTGCCCGTTGGAGACCTGCGGCTGCGTGGCCAGCTTCAACAAGGCCACGGGCTATCTCACGGTCTACATGACCACGCAGGCGCCGCATCTCGTGCGCACCGTGCTGGCGATGTTGTCGGGCGTGGCCGAGAGCAAGATCCGCGTCGTCGGTGGTGATATCGGCGGTGGTTTTGGCAACAAGGTGCCGGTCTATCCGGGCTACGTCGTGGCCATCGTGGCCAGCATCGTCACCGGCGTGCCAATCAAGTGGATCGAGTCGCGCATCGACAATATCAGCAGCACCGGCTTTGCGCGGGACTATCACGGCGTCGGCGAACTCGCCGCCGATGCCAACGGCCGCATCACCGGCCTGCGCTTCAGCGCGCTGGCCGACCATGGCGCCTTCAACTCGCATGTCTCGGCGACCAAGTTCCCGGCCGGCTTGTTCAGCATCTGCACCGGCAGCTACGCCATCCCCAACGCCTACTGTCGCGTGGATGCGGTCTACACCAACAAAGCGCCGGGCGGTGTGGCCTACCGCTGTTCATTGCGCGTGACGGAGGCCATCTATCTGATCGAACGCATGATCGATGTGCTGGCGCTGAAGATAGGCGTGGACAAGGCAGAAATCCGCCGCCGCAACTTTGTGCGCGACGAACAATTCCCCTTCACCACGCCCTTTGGCTGGACGCTGGACAGCGGCGCTTACGGCACCGCGCTTGAGAAGGTGTTGAAGGCGGTCGACTACGACGGCCTGCGCCGTGAACAGGCGGCCAAACGCGCTGACCCCGACAGCCCCACGCTGATGGGCATAGGCCTGGCCACCTTCACAGAAATCGTTGGCGCGGGGCCGACCAAGGTCTGCGACATCCTGGGCATTGGCCTCTTTGACAGCTGCGAGATTCGTGTCCACCCCACGGGCGGTGTCATCGCGCGCCTGGGCACCATGACGCAGGGCCAGGGCCACGCGACGACTTACGCGCAGATCATTGCGACCGAGTTGGGCCTGCCGGCCAGCGACATCGTGGTCGAAGAAGGCGACACTGACAACGCCCCTTACGGCGCTGGCACCTGGGGTTCACGCTCCACGCCCGTCAGCGGTGCAGCCACGGCGCAGGCTGCGCGCAAGATCAAAGCGAAGGCGCAGCAGATTGCCGCGCATTTGCTTGAAGTCGCCGAGGGCGACCTGGAATGGGAGATCGACCGCTTCAAGGTCAAAGGCAACCCGAGCCAGAGCAAGACCATGAAAGAGCTGTGCATGGTCAGCCACACCGGCAACCTCCCGGCCGGCATGGAGCAAGGCCTGAATGCGGTGGCCTACTACGACCCGCCCAACATGACCTTCCCCTTCGGCGCCTACCTGTGTGTGGTGGACATCGACCGCTACACGGGTGAGACCAAGGTGCGGCGCTTTTACGCGCTGGACGACTGCGGCACGCGCATCAACCCCATGGTCATCGAAGGCCAGATCCACGGTGGCTTGACCGAAGCGTTTGCGGTGGCCATGGGCCAGCAGGTGCCGTTTGACGCGCAAGGCAACCACCTGGGCAACAGCCTGATGGACTACTTCTTGCCCACCGCGATGGAAACGCCGCACTGGGAAACCGACTACACCGTGACGCCCTGCCCGCATCACCCGATCGGCGCCAAGGGTGTCGCCGAAAGCCCGCATGTCGGCGGCATCCCGTGCATCAGCAACGCCGTCATCGACGCCTTTGCGCACCTGGGCGTGACCCACATGGACATGCCGCACAGCGCCTACCGCGTCTGGCAGCAATGCCATGCGCTGGGCATAGACCAGCGATGAACATGCCCCGCTCGCTGGCCCTGGCTGCGCTGCAGCAAGAACTGGCGGGCGCGGGTTATATCGCCGAGCCGCAGTTGGCGGCCGCCTTGCTGTTGATGCAGGACCTCGAGCGCCCGCTGCTGCTCGAAGGCGACGCCGGTGTCGGCAAGACCGAAGTCGCCAAGGTGCTGGCCACGCTGCGCGGCACCCAGCTCATCCGGTTGCAGTGTTACGAAGGCCTGGACGCCCATTCGGCGCTCTACGAATGGAACTACCAGCGCCAGCTGTTGGCGATCAAGCTGCTCGAAAACGACGCGCGCGCAGACTCGAAAGATCTACAGCAGAAGGAGCAGGACATCTTCAGCGAGCGCTACCTGATCAGGCGCCCGCTGCTGCAAGCCATCAGCTGCAAAGTAGCGCCCGTTTTGCTGATCGACGAAGTCGACCGCGCTGACGAAGCCTTTGAAGCCTATCTGCTCGAGTTGCTGTCGGACTTCCAGCTTTCGATTCCCGAGCTCGGCACCGTGCACGCCGTCAGCAAGCCGCTGGTCGTCATCACCAGCAACGGCACCCGCGAGCTGTCTGATGCGTTGCGCCGGCGCTGCCTGTACCCGTACAGCGACTACCCCGACTACGACAAAGAACTGGCGATCGTGCGCAAGAAGGCGCCCGACGTGGCGGCCGCACTGGCCGCGCAGATCGTGGCCTTTGTGCAGGGCGTGCGCCACATCGACCTGCAAAAGCGCCCCGGCATCGCCGAGACGCTGGACTGGGCCGCCGCGCTGCTGCGGCTGGGCATCAGCAGCATCGACATGAACGGCGCCGAGCGCATCATGGATACGCTCAGCGCGCTGATCAAAACCCGCGACGACCGCGCCGCATTGCCGCGCGAAGTGGTGGCACGTCTGGCTGCGGCGTGCTGAATGCGCCAACTTCGATCACCTCGCCGCTGAGTCACAAACTCAGCGGCTTCCCGACTTTCCTGCGCGCCAACGGCTTTGCCGTCGGTGGTGGTGACGCCGTGCAGGTGCTGCAAACCGCCAGCTGCGTGGGGGTGCTCGACGCAAGCGCGCTGCGCTACAGCCTGCAAGCGCTGCTGTGTGGGCGCAGCGACGAATGGCGGCGCTTCGATGAACTTTTCGACGCCTGGTTTTTGCCCGCCAACCGCTGGCAGCAGCCCGAACGACGCCACGCCGACGAAGCCGCGCCAAGCGGCCTGCAGCCCAGCGGCGTGGCCGGCGACGAAGACGCCGACAGCGGCAGCGACAGCCACCCGCGCCAGGCCGCCAGCCGCCAAGAGCGGCTCACCTCAGCCGACTTTCGCACCCTGACCGAGCGCGAACACACGCTAGACATCGAAGCCCTGATGCGACGCTTCGCGCGCCAGATCAAACACCTGCGCCTGCGCCGCGAAGTGCGCGCCCGCCGGGGTCGGCGGCTGGACCTGGCCGCCACCATCCGGCGCAGCGTGGCCAGCGGCGGCACGCCTTTCGAGCTGCACTGGAAAAACCGCCGCCGCGTGCGCCCGCGCATCGTGCTGCTGATCGATGTCAGCCGCTCGATGTCGCTGTACAGCTTTTTTTACCTGCGTCTGGCGCGTGCGCTCGCCGCAGAGCACAACGATGTCCAGAGTTTTATCTTCCACACCCGGGTCACCGCGGTGTCGCAGGCGCTGCACGACGCCGACCCCTGGCGGGCGCAGGAGAGCCTGCACCTGATGGCCGCAGGCTGGGCCGGCGGCACCCGCATCGGCGAAAGCCTGGCGCAGTTCAACCGTGAACATGCACCCCGCGCCGTGCATTCGCGCACCGCCGTCATCGTCATGAGCGACGGCTACGACACCGGCGACCCGACGCTGCTGTCGCAGGCTTTGGTGCAACTGCGTCGGCGCGCGCGGCGCATCGTCTGGCTCAACCCACTCTGCCACCAACCCGGCTATGCGCCGGTCAGCCAGGGCATGATCGCCGCGCTGCCGCACCTGGACCTGCTGGCCCCCGGCGGCGACTTGAAGAGCATTCAAACCGTGCTGCCGCAGATCATCGAATCGCTGCGCTGAAGCCATCGCCTGAAGGACACTGAGATGCGACCCCAAGCTCACTTCGTTCGCGGCCTGCCGCCAGAGTCGGCAGGCCTTCGGGCCGTCCAGGTCCGCGCAGGCGGACCTGGAGCCGCGGCCCTCAGCCCCCGAGGGGCCTGCCTTCGGGCGGCCGGGCGGCGCTGAAATGGGCTGCATCCTCAAAGCCAACAGCGGCCTCTTCGCCCGCATGACGGTCGGCGCGGTGCTGCTCGCCGCCGGCGAAGGTGCGCGCTTGGGCCGCAGGCCCAAGGCGCTGCTCGAGCTCGGCGGCGTGCCGCTGATCCTGCGCCAGTTGATTGCGCTGTCGGGTGCCGGTGTCGACGAGGTCGTCGTCGTGCTCGGCCACCACGCCGAGGCCATCGAGGCGGCGATCCAATCCTTCCCGATCACGCTGGTGCACAACCCGGCGCCCGACGCTGGCCAGGCGTCGTCGGTGCGGGTCGGCCTGCGCGCGCTGTCGCCCAGGATCGACGCCGTGATCGTCGCCCTGGCCGACCAGCCGTTGATCGCCGCCCAAGATATCGTCGACCTCATCAGCGCCTACAAAAAGCGCGGCGACGCGGCGATGGTGGTGCCGCGCGTGGCCGACGACGGCGGCGAGGCCCTGCCCGGCAACCCGGTGATGTTTGACGCCGTGCTGCGCGAAGAATGGCTCGCCGGCGGTGTCAACGCGGCCTGCCGCCAATGGCGCCAGGCCCACCCCGAGCGGGTGCGCTGGTTCGATACCAACAACCGCCGCTACCGCGTCGACATCGACACCCCCGAAGACCTGCAGGCGTTTACTGCGAGCACCGGTCACGAGCTGCGTTGGCCGGCGGCGTTGTCGGCCGAATCGCCAGCCAGAGGGCCGGGTTCCGTCAAGAGCACGGTCGAAAGCACGGTCGAAAGCAAGGTTGAAAGCGCCGACGCAAGCGCCGGCCAACGCGTCGCGGCGGCCGGTTGATCACGGCGATGGCCGAATCGTCGCCGAGTCTGCCGCTGACCTTGGCGCGGGCCTGCGCCTGGGCCTTGCTGGTGGCGGGCTGGGTCGGCATCGGCAGCTTCAGCCTGCGCTTCGCGCCCAACCTGGCCAGCGCACTTGGGCTGGTCGCGCTGTGGCTGCTCGCCTTGGGCGCAGCCGCGGCGGTGGTCACCCGCGGCGACATTCCACGCTGGGCGCGGGCAGCGGCGCTGGCACTGGCCGCGGGCGCTACCGCCGCCGGCCTGCTGGCCAGCGTGCGCGGCGGCGGCCTGGGCGCGGTGTTGCTGGCGCTGCTTGGCTGGGCCGTGCTGACGGCGCTGGCCTCGGGTGTTGTGCGCGGCCTGCGCCTGACCCAGGCCCAGGC
>JANPDN010000153.1:0-15915 GCA_031431555.1 Rubrivivax sp. | reverse complement strand
GCGGTGGCGACTGCATTCCAGACCCTGGCGTCGCAGCTGAGTGAATTTACCGGCGGCGAAGATGGCCTGAGTTTTCGCAACCCGGCCTGGCTGAGCCCGTCGTTCGAGTTGCCCGGCGGCCCGTTGCTGGGCCTGGTCATCGACGGCAAGGTGCTCACCTACGGGCTGCTCTTTGTCGCCGTCGCGCTGCTCTTTCTGGCGCTGTTGCGCATCGTCAATTCGCCGTTTGGCCGCGTGCTGCAGGCGATCCGCGAGAACGATTTTCGCGCCGAGGCGATCGGCTACCGCACTGTGATCTACCGCACCCTGAGCAATGTGCTGGCGGCGCTGTTTGCGACGCTCGCCGGCGTGCTGCTCGCGCTGTGGCTGCGCTACACCGGGCCGGACACGACGCTGAGCTTCGAGATCATGCTCGACATCCTGCTCATCGTCGTCATCGGCGGCATGGGCACGCTGTACGGCGCCGTGGTCGGCGCGACGCTGTTTGTGCTGGCGCAGAACTACCTGCAAGACCTGCTGCGCCTGGCTGCGGGTGCCACCGAAGGCATCCCGGCCTTGAGCGCGCTGCTCACGCCCGACCGCTGGCTGCTCTGGCTCGGGCTGCTCTTTGTGTTGTCGGTGTATTACTTGCCGACGGGTGTCGTCGGCCGGCTGCGGGCGCGCAGCGCGCAACGTGCATCGACTCAGGTGCGGCCATGACCAGCGCCGCCACCATGACCACGGCCGCTGCCGGCAGCTCGCACTACGCGACGATCGCCGGCCGCGAACTGCACTACATGCAGTGGGGTGCGGCCGATGCGCCGGTGCTCATCGCCTGGCATGGCCTGGCGCGCACCGGGCGCGACATGGACGATATCGCCGCGTATCTGAGCGCCCCAAGGCCGGCACAAGCCGGCCGGCCCCCGAGGGAATCAAGCAAAGTGGCAGAGCCACATCTGCTTGAGAGCCCGCGCTGGCGCGTCATCTGCCCGGACACCATCGGCCGCGGTTTGAGCCAGTGGAGCCCGGCGCCGGCCGCGGAATACTGCCTCGACTTTTACGTGCGGCTGGCCGCCGGCCTGCTCGACCATCTCGGCATCACACAATGCCAATGGCTGGGCACCTCGATGGGTGGCGCGATCGGCCTGCTCGCCGCGGCGACCTCGCTGCGCGGCCGCATCACGCGCCTGGTGCTCAACGACAGCGGGCCGAGTGTCAGCGCCGCGGCGATCGCGCGCATCCGCGCCTACGCCGGCAGCCCGGCGGCGTTTGACACGGTGACTGAACTCGAAAGTTATTTTCGCAGCGTCTACCAACCCTTTGGCTGGCTGAGTGACGCCCAATGGCGGCGCCTGGCCGAGACCTCGACGCGGCGCCTGCCCGACGGCCGCGTCACGCCGCATTACGACCCGGCGATGGTGCAGCAGTTCATCCACCACCCGCTCGACTACGAGCGCTGGCCCGAGTGGGACCTGCTCGACATCCCGGTGCTGGCCTTGCGCGGCGAAGACTCCGACCTGCTGCTGCGCGAGACCGCTGAAGGCATGCGCAACCGCGGCCCGCGCGCAGTCGTGGTCGAGATTCCCGGCTGCGGCCATGGGCCGGCCTTGAACACGCCGGCGCAGTTTGCGATCGTCGAGCGCTTCATTTCGGCGTGAGAAACATAAAGCGGGCCGCGCTGAGATTCTAGTTTTCACCCCTAACCCCTCAAGGAGACGACCGTGATGAACCAATGGACTCTGAAAAAATGCGCCGCGATCGCGGTGGGCTCTTTGGCCGCGCTGTGCACCACTGCCGCACTTGCCGCCGGCACGGTCGGCAACAGCTTCCCGGCCGGCTTCCCGGTCATCGAAGACACCTCGACGGCCAAACCGGTAATCGGCTTTGGCGCCGCCGGGCCGGTCCAGCGCACGCCGGTGATCTTCTTGCACGGCAACAACGACACGCCGTTCCCGACCGCCTGCAATCCTTATGGCCGCATGCAGGCGCTAGCCCAGCATCTGGCCGACAACGGCTACGCCACCAGCGAGCTCTGGGGTCTGGGTTACCAGGGCGATCAATGTGACCTTGCCGGCGACCAGACGCGGCGCTCGAGCATCGCGCATACCAACGCCGCCAATGTGCCCGACCTGCGCCGCTTCGTGCGCGCGGTGCTGGCCTACACCGGAGCCAAGGAGGTCGACATCGTCGCCCACAGCCTGGGTGTGACGGTGGCGCGCGAATGGATCCGCCAAGACCATGCGCAGCGCCAGGTGCGCCGCTTCGTCGCCATCGACGGGCCCAACGGCGGCATCATCAATTGCTCGCCCAACGCGGCCAACTACTTTCAGGCGCCGGCCGCCGGCGGCTTCACGCCGAGCAGCGAGGTCTGCCAGGAGCTCGGCTCGCCGAATACGCCGTTTCTCAAGCTGCTCAACCGCAGCGATGACACGCCGGGGCCGACGCGCTATCTCGTGATCCGCAATGCCGATCTGAGCTTCGTTTACTTCCCGCTGCAAGATGGTTTCATCGCGCCGGTGCCGGCGGAAGACTCGTTCGGCCAGGCGACCGATTTTTCACGCAGCGCCAGCCTGCGCGGCGCGCGCCAGATCGATCTGGTCGGCCAGGGCGCTTTCGACCCGATCCTGAGAACCGGGCATCTGGGGATCCTGAATTCACCGCAGACCAGGCAGGCGACGCTGGAGTTTTTGCTCACCCGCCGGCACGATCACTGACCTGCGCGCAGGCCGGCGCCGCGCTCACTGCGGCGTCGGCGCTGATGAAGGTGTTGACGTTGACGGACGCGCTGACGATGGCGCAGGCGGCCAGAAACAGCACTTCGTCCAGGCCAGGCTCAAGCCTTCGTTGAGCAGCGACTTGGTGCCTTCGCTGGATGTCCACCAGCGCGCTGCGTCGTACTCGGCCGGCTGTGTCGAGCGCACGCCAACCGTGACGCCCGGCCCCCAGGCCATGCGCTGCAAGAGCAGCGAGCGGCGGGCATGCACGCCGGGGCTGTAGACGTCGACACCGCTGATCTCGATGCCCTCGCGCCGGGCCCAGCTGCGCACGGCCAACGCGCTGGTATAGGTGCGCTCGGTGCGTGCCGTGATCGTTGGCACGGCGCGGGCGGGCAGGCCGCCACGGCGCAGGTAGTCGGCGGCACGTTCGGCGTGGCTCGGGAACGAGCCCCAGGACGCGATCGGCCCGCCGATGGTCACGACCTGGGCGTAGTCGCCGGCGCGCACCGCGGCCAGCACCTGGCGCAGATCGTCTTCGCCCATCCAGCCTTCGACGACGAGCAGCGTCGTGGCCTGCCCGGGGCGGCCGGCGAGGGGTTCGTTCAACGCAAAAAATTCGTTTGCCTGGCGGGCCAGCAAGACCGCCACCGAGCCCAGCAGCGCGAACAGGAGCAAGAGCGCCGGCAGGGTCGGCAACCAGAGTAGGCGGCGGGCAAGCAGGCGTGGCAAGCGGTGTTCTCCAGTCGGTTGAGAGGCAGGCATCATGCCTCGCGCCAGCCGCGCGCGGCCCGCTGCGGCGGTGCCAGAATGCCGGCATGAAAGCCCCGACGCAAACCCGCCGAATCACCTGCCGAACCACAGCCGCCGGCGTTGTTGCCGCGGCGGGCCTGGTCTTCAGCGCGGTGGCCAACGCGCAAGTCGCACCTTCGGCGCAGGAGGTCGCGGCCTATGCGGGGCTGCACGCGGCGGCCCAGCGTGGCGACGTGCGGGCGATCGACGCAGCCGCCGTCACCTTCACCGCCACCGGCGCGCGCGTGGCGCTCGAAGCGCGCGACGGCAACGGCCGCACGCCGCTGCATGTGGCGGCCTTTGCGCGACAACGCGCAGCGCTGCTGGCGCTGCTGAAGGCGGGGGCGAACAGCGAGGCGCTGGACAACGACCGCTACGACGCGGTGACCATCGCCGCGGTGGCGAATGACGAAGAGACCCTGCGCCTGCTGCTCGCCAACGGCGCGAGCGCCAAGCTCACCACGAGTCGCTACGACGGCACTGCGCTGATCGCCGCGGCGCACCTTGGCCACGACGGTGTCGTGCGCCAGTTGATCTCCGCTGGGGCGCCGCTGGATCATGTCAACAACCTGCACTGGACGGCGCTGATCGAAGCCGTGGTGCTCGGCGACGGCGGGCCGCGCCACCAGGCCTGCGTGCGCGCGCTGCTGGCGGCCAAGGCGAATACCCGGCTCACTGACCGCGAAGGGCGCACGCCGCTGCAACTGGCGCGCGCGCGGGGTTATCGCGAGATCGAAAGCCTGCTGCTGGCCGCCGGCGCGCGCTGACGCTCGTCATCTGCACTCCGCGCGCAGCAGCGCGGGCCACCTCGGCCAGCAGACTCAAGAAGTGACACACGCGGCGCTCGCCGGCGGACATGCGCGGCGCCGGCGGTGGCCCTGAGCGGGCCGATACCAGCGTTCACGGCAAGGGTGCTACGGGAGGGCTTCGGGAGGCGTCGGCACGCCGCCAGACTTGCGTCTGGCAGAGGAACAGCACACAACCGTCCACAACCAGTTGCCCGGGCGAGCGCAACGAGATGGAGCCCTTGTAGTCGCGTCCGTCCTCGGGGTTGTACAGCCGCCCGCCCGACCATCGCCCGGCCTGGGTGCTCTTCATCCCGTCGATGACCACGCGGCCAATCAGCGAGTTCTTGTCGGCGATGTCCTTCGGCGCTTCGTCCCACAACCACACGATGCGTCCGCACATCGCTTCGCCGCAGGCTTCGATTCGACCGCGTGCATTGAAGCCGGGCGTCCACCACTCACCGACGATCGTCTCGGGCTCCGATGCCGCGTGCGCTGCGGACACCAGCAGCAGACCGAGCAGCGCGCTCCTCACGAGAGGGCCTCCGGGCGCTCGGCCGGGCCAAAGCGTGCATCGCCGTTTCGCAGGTAGTCGCTGTCTTCGCTGCCGCACCAGCGATCCCACCAGGTGAAGTAGAGACCGAAGTTGCCGCGGTTTCGGGCGTGGTGGAAGTGGTGGTGACTGACTGGTGTGAGCCAGCGCAGCCAGCCGCTGCGGGTGGCTTGCCAGGGCAGCAGTTCATGGGCGCTGTGGCCGATGGCGTTGCGTACGATCATGTGCAGCAGGAACAGGCCGACGACGGCCTCGTGAGTCGGAACGAGCAGCAGGTAAAGCGGCAGGAACGCGGCCTGGATCGCGGCGTCCAGCGGATGGAACGCGTAGGTCGCCCAGGGCGTCGGATACACCGAAGCGTGGTGCCGCGCATGGACGACTCTGAACAAGCGCGGCCGATGCAGCAACCGATGTGTCCAGTAAAAATAGGCGTCGTTCACCACGACAATCAAGATGAGGCTCAAGCCCCACCAGGCCCAGCCCATGGCGCCGATATCGTCGTAGAGCTTCAACTGCCCCGTTCGACGCAGGAGCCAGATCAGCAAGCCAGTGGCGGCAAAGATGCTGACTGTGGACATTGAGTACGCGATCTCTTTTCGGATCTGGTGTGGTCGGCGCTGCCCGTCCAGAATTCGGCGAGCCCGCAGTCGGCGCGCGAACAACACGTCAACCACGAGCCAGACCGCACCGGCGGCGAGGGTGTAGCGCAGCAAGTCGGCGCCGAAGATGGTAAGGGCCAGGATCGGAAGGGTCGATTCGTTCATATGGGCAGCGACGGGTTGTGGAGCGCCCATCGTCGTCATCGCAGCCCTTCGCGTCTGGCCGTATCGTCGGCAAAGCGCACCGAATCGTCGCTGAATCAGCTCAATTCGTCGTCGCAGGCCCGGCCAGCCGGGCCGCGGCACGGTAGGCGGTCGGCGTCACACCGAAGCGTTGTTTGAAGGCTCGGTTGAACGGTCCGATCGAGCCGTAGCCACACTCCAGTGCGATCGTCAGCACCGGCCGGTCTTCGGAGATCAGGCGGACAGCCGACTCTTGCAGCCGGTAGTGGTGGAGAAAGTCGTTGAAGTTGCGATAGCCCAACTCCTGATTGATCAGCGCGCGCAACGCGGCTTCGCCCTGGCCCAGCTGACGTGCCAGCGCGTCAAGCGTGAGCCCGTCCTGTCGATAGAGCCGCTCGTCGTCCATCGCACGCTGCAGCCGGTCCATGGCGCGAGACGGCGGCCGGGCGCGCGGCGAGACGGGTGCGGTCGCGCTTCTGTCGGTTGCTGTTGCCTGCCCTTGCGATGACTCGGGCTGCAGCCCGAGTACGACCTCGAGCGAGCGTCTGGCCACGAGCAGCGCCAGGCCCATGGCGATACAGCCGATGCCCGCGACATGCAAGGCAGGCAGCAACGGCCCGACCGGTCGACCACTGATTGCGGCCTCCACGACCACGACCAGCGCTGCATAAACTGCGATGGCCATAGCGACCCACCGACGGGCCATGCGCCGCGGCGCCACCAGATCGTCGCGCCACCCACGAGCGACTTCCCAGACGGTGGCGGCGATGAACACCAACTGGGCGAGCAGGTGCAGCCGCACCCGGAGCGAGCCGTCGGATTCGCCCATCAGCGCCGGCGGGCTGTCAAGATGATGGCTGTGCGCTGCAAGACCGAGTGCCACCATGCCGGCAGCGATCGCCAAAAAGGCCGGCCGCCACGCGAACCGATCGTCGAAAAGGCCCCTCGCTGCCAGCCACAGCCACAGCGTGCCGCTGGTGCAAAGCGCGAGCGCGAACCACGCCAGTGTCGCGGGCAGCATCGATATCAGGTCGGCACGTTGGCACCAAAGATACGACAGCAGCGACAGTACGAACGCGATCAGCGCCAGGCGTACGGAGCGAAAGGGCCCGGGCATCGCCAGGCGCAAGACGTGGAAGGCGAGCACGCCCGCCACGGCGCCACGCAGCAGCAAGTCCCAAGCAAGCATAGAGGTCTGCATACCCTGCATCTTCTCCCAGCGACAACGCTCGGCTCGATTTTCACCGGCACCTTCGAACGCTCCGAGTCAGCGCTGTCGCGGCTGCTCAGACCTGGCGGCAGTTTGCCGAGGCCGTGCGTGGTGGATTTCCGGGGCGAGGCGAGAACCCCAAGATCGACGCGTAGGGCAAGAACGGTCCCGAGTGCGTGGTCAAGCCAGGTGCCGATGATCGCGGGTGCCGCGCGCACCGCGTCGTTGGGCTCGCTGGTCGCGGATCGAACGCAAGTTGATATCAGTTTGCATTCAGGCTCGACGCCGGGATCGCGACATAACTGCTGCTGCCGGGGCGCAGCCACTGCAGCCGCATCACCGCTCCGCCGCCACGCTCGTAGAACTCCAGCGTCACGGGGATGCGCTGGCCGGCGCTGAAGCTCAAGGTAGTGGTCGAGTTGTAGGTCGGTGAATGGTCGGTCCAGTTGTTGATGCGCTGGCTGCCGTTGATCCACAGCCGCACGCCGTCGTCTGAATAGGTGCGGAATCGGTAGCTGCCGCTGGTCGGGATCGTGACCGTGCCGGTCCAGCGCGCCGAGAAGTTGTTCGTCGGCACCGCGCCGCCCGGCGAGCCACTGCCCCAATCAAAATTGACCGCCTCGGTGCGCACCATCAGCGGCTCGCCAGCGAGCGTGATGCCGTTGAAATAGCGGCCGGCAAGGCCGCTGCCGCTGGGTGCCGGTGCGCTGCTCTCCTCGCTGCCGATTTCGCGCAGGTAGGCGACGAGCCGGTTCAGGTCGGCATCGTTGACACTGACATTGTTGTGCGCGCGAACTGCGGCCTCCAAGGTCGGTGCCGAGCCGTCGTGCAGGTAGGGCGCGGTGGCACCGACGTCACGCAGCGTCGGGATGTCGATGCCGCTGAGCGGGCCCGACAAACGCTGGCCGCTGGTCGGCTTGAGGGTGCCGATATTGGCCGGGTTGTTGACCGCGCTGTTGGTGAACGCGCTGCCGCCGTGACAAGACGCGCAGTTCAGCGTCGTGAAGACGTAGCGGCCTTCGCCGGCCAGCGTGCTGAGCGCGCCGGTGCTGCTGCGCTGCGGGCTCTGGTCGAAGCTGTTCAGCGATGCCAGGTAGGCCGCCAGCGCATCGAGATCGGCAGAGACGCCGGCCTTTTTGTCGCCCAGCGGCTGGCTGCGCGTGCCGGTATTGAACTGGGCGTCGGTCATCAGCCCGGTGCCGCCGGCCAGGGTGCGGATCTGGCCTTCGAAATCCTGCACCTCGTCGAAATTGTTGCTCCAGTGCAGGTGGCCCTGGGCCCCGGCGCGGCCGCGCAGGCTGGCGGTATTGCGCAGGCCTTCACCCTGGCTGGTGAGGTCCCAGACGCGGCCGTCATGCGCACCGTCGTTGTGGCAACTTGCGCAACTCATGTAGCGGTCGCGGGCCAGCCGGGGGTCGAAAGCGTCGTAGAAAAACTGCTTGCCACGCAGCACCGTCGCGCTGAGTCTTTCGCTGCCGACCGCGGCCAGCGTGGCCACCCGCGTCGCCGCGGCGGTGCCTTGTTGCACCAGCGGCGACAGGTCGAAGACATCGACGCTGCGGTCCATGAAGTTCATCACGTAGAGGCTGCGCCGGTCAGGCGACACGACCAGGCCTTGCGGCGCCCGGCCGACGTTGATGCGCATGATCTGGTTGCGGTTGTGGGCGTCGAGCACGGCCACTTCACGGCTCGTTTCAAGCGCCACGAAGAGATACACGCCGAGCGGGTCGAAGGCCGCAGCGCTGGCCAGGCTGGCGTTGTCGTGGTCGATGCGCGCGGCAGTGTCTTCGGCCTGCGCGCTGGGGCTGAGCAGCACCCGCGAGCTGATTGCGCGCACGGTGTTCTGGAAGTTCAGCGTCAGGCCGTCGCGGGCGCCACCGCGGCGCAGGTTGTCCTGTTTGGACGGCACGTAGCCCTGGCTGCCATCCGGCGAGATCGCCATCGCGCCGAGGTAGTTGGGGAAACCGCGGCCCTGGTTTTCGGCGTCGGTGCGGTCGCTGTGCGCGAGCACCACGGTGCGCTGCACATTCATTGCCGTAGCGTCGACGACGATCACCTCGCCACCGACCGCAACGCCGTTGGCGCTGGTCGCGACGTTGGCGGTGGCTTCGCCAGGCAGCGGCGGCGTGATGAAGCGCGAGACATAGGCCGTGCTGCCATCGGCCGCGACAGCGACATGGCGCGGGTTGGCGCCGACGGCGAGCGCCGTCACGATATTGCCGCTCGTCGTATCCAGGCTGAGCAAGGTGCCGGTGGCTTCGAGCGCGACCAGCGCGGTGTTGCTGCCGCGCGCAAAGGCAATGCCGTAGGGCTGCGATGCGCGTGGCAGTGCCAACGTGCGGCTGACCGCCAATGTCGCTGCGCTGATCACGCTGACCGTGGCGCTGCGTTTGTTGCTGACCCACACCGAGCCGTCGGGCGCGATAGCCAGCGAACGCGGCGCGCTGCCGACGGTCACTTCGGCGAGCTTGGCGCGGGTTGTGGCATCGAAGACCGAGACGCTGTCGTTGTCGGGGTTGACCACCCACAGCCTGGCGCCCGCGCCGCTGCGCTGCTCGAGCACGATATTGCTCGACATCGTCGGTGCACTCGCCGTCGTCGGCAGGTGCACGTTGTGGATGATCGTCTGGCGCTGTTCGACACCGCGGTCATCGGTGGCAGTGACAGTGACGTAGTAGATCCCCGGCAGCGTGAAGCTGTGGCTCGCCGCAGCGTTGCTCGACCAGGCCGTGGCGGGTGTGCCGTCGCCAAACTCCCAGCGGTAAAGCACGTTGATGCCAGTGGCCGCTGCGTTGAAGCTGGCCGCCGTGCCGCTGACACTCGGCGCGGCCGCGGCGGGCGGCGGCAGGATCAGCGGCGCGATGCCGGTGATCGACCAGCTGATCGTCGCGCTGGCGCTGTTGATGCCGTCGCTGACGGCGATCACGACGGTGCTCGTGCCGATTGCCACCGGCGTGCCACTGATGAGGCCGCTGACGGCATCGATCGAGAGGCCCGCGGGCAGGCCGCTGGCGGCGTAGGTCAGCGTGTCGCCGTTGGGATCACTCGCGCCAAGCTGCAAGCTGACCGGCGTGCCGCCGACGGTGCTCTGGTTGCCCGGTGACGTGATCACCGGGGCGATGGCGGTATTCAAGGTGCCGGCGACGTTGACCCGCACCAGCTTGGCTTCTGAAGGCACGCCGGCGTCGTCGAAGACAAACATCATCCAGCTGCCCGGCGGGACGTCTGACGCGCGGCCGGGAACCTGCACCGACAGCGTGCCGCCGTTGGCGTTGAAGGGCAGCTCGACAAACCGCTGCTCCATATTCCAGCCGTGGGTGGCCGAACCGGTCTTCACAAAAGTGACGCGGCGCACCGGGCGCGCGCTGTTGACGCTGACCCGCACCGTGCGGCCGACATCGACGACCGTCGGCGCACTGCTGATCACCGGACGCACGGCTTCGGCTCCCGATGAGGTGAACAGGTAGGGCGGGTAGTAGATCTCGGCGTTGGTGTTGTTCTGCGGGCCCGGCGCGCCACCGCCGAAGACGAGCACGCTGGCGTCGGGCAGCAGCAGTGCGTTGCCGTGGTACAGGCGGGCTTTTTGTGCCGAAGCACCGACGCTCCACTGGCCGGTCTGCGGGTTCCAGATCTCGGCTTCGTAACTGACGTCGACCATCTGGTTCCAGTCACGGCTGCCGCCGGTGGCGACGACCTTGCCATCGGCCATGACCACCGCGGTGGACAGGCGCCGTGCGCGCAGCATCGAACCCGTTGGGCTGACGACCGGCGTGCCGCCGTTGATGTCGATCACCACCGCCTGGTTGGAGTTGCCGCCGTATTGCAGGATGCGGCCGGGGGCGAACATCGCGCCGCTGGCGTCGCTGCCCGCGGTGGCGCTGCCAAACTGGCCGACCTGCGTCACCGCGCCGTTGCCGGCGGTGTCGACGTAGTACATGCGCCCGCCGCTGTCGTAGCCGAAGACACGGCCATCGGGGGCGATGAAATTGCGTGGGTACATCATGTCGAAGGCGCCCGTGCCGGCGCCGGTGAGGAGCCGGTAGACGCCGTTGGCGCCGCGGATCTCGGGGAAGTCGGTGCCGCCGCTGCCGCCCTGGATATAGACCTCGCCGTTGAGCAGCATCGTTGACACGCCGTACCAGCGCGGCCGGTTCATGTTGTTGCCACGCGTGAGCGAGCCGGTGGCGACGTTGAAGACGTTGGAGTTGTTGTTCGGGCCGTTGGTGGTGCCGGTACCGGTCCAGTTGTCACCGCCGTTGATGACGATCGAGTCGCCAGCCGGCAGCAGGATCTGCGAGCTGCAGAAGATGTCGGTCGCGGTCTGGTTGTTCAGCGTCAGGTGGCTGCCGTCTTTCGGGTCCCACACGTCGTAGATGAAAAATCCGGTCTGCGTGCCATCGGCCTTGGTGCCGTAACTCAGCACGCGGCCGTCTGACGTGAGGATGCCGTGCACCGCGATCAGCGGCCAGTTCTGCAGCGGGCCGAACATGCCCTTGGTGCCGGCGTCGGCGGGGATCGTGGTGCCCGGCGGCAGGGCCAGCGCACGTTCGCGCGACGCGCCAGCAGCGTGCTTGGCAGCGGGCTCAGGGTCACCGCCGCCACAGGCGACAAGAGCGAATACAACGCACGCGGCCATGCGGCGGCCGAGCCTGGTGATCAATTGCATGGAAGGACCTCGTTGGACAGCACCGGCGTCGCGCCGGATACAACGAGATACAGGATGCGTGAGAGCTGATCTGCCGACAACCCCGCGGCCACGGGGGCACGATCCCTTAGCGGCGATATGCAGGCATCAGGTTACGGCCGATGGCCGCCGTGTTGTGGTCAGCGGCGAAACGTACCGTTAGCGCCGATGATCGAAAGGTCGACATAGTTCAGGCCGGTGTGGTCGGTCGGGCTGAACCCAACTTCGAGCCCGCCGATATCGAACTTGCGCATGCTTTCGATGGCCAGCCGGAGCTTGTCGCGCGTCGGTTTCGCGCCCGCCCGGCGCAGGCCTTCGACCAGCACCTTGGCCGCGGCGAAGCCTTCGAGCATCGCCGGCGTGACTTCACTCAGGCCCTTGGCCATGGCCAGGTCGTGTGCCTGCTTGACGATCGGCGCCGACATCGACCGCTCGGGCGGAAAGACCTGGGTCACGATGGTGCCGACGGCATGTTCCTTCAAGGATTTGATGAAGCCTGTGGAGGCGTTGTTCGACAAGGTGATGAGCTGCGCCCGCGAGCCCGCTGCCCGCAATGCGGCCAGGCCGTCGGCCACTGCCGAGCCGGAGCCGAAGAACAATACGGCCTGCGGTGAGGCTTCGGCGACTCTGGGCACGATTACCGAGAAGTCGGGCTTGGCACGGTCAAACTTCAGCACCGTCTGCGGCCGGATCGACGCTGCCTTGAAGCCGCGGTTCGCGCCCTCGACGCAGTCGGCGCCGAACGAATCGTCGACGTGGATCACCGCGATGCGGTTGATGCCGATCGTGGCCAGATGCCGCACCGCATGTTCGGCTTCGCGCTGGTAGGTCGCGCGCACATTGAACAGCCAGGGGTTGACCGGGCTGTGCAGCACCATCGCCCCGGTGGACGGCGCAACGAGCGGAATCCCGGCCTCGGCCAGGACCGGCAGGATCGCCTGTGTGTGTGGTGTGCCGCGGGTCAGGAACAGGCTCAGCACCTTGGGGTCGGCGGCCAGCTTGCGGGCGTTTTCTGCGGCCAGTTTGGGGTCAAATTTGTCGTCGAGCGAGACCAGTTCGATCTGCTCGCCGTTGACGCCGCCGGTGGCGTTGACGGCGTCGAGATAGAGCTTGGCGCCGGTGTGGGTTTCTTTGACACCAGCCGCCACCGCGCCGCTGAAGCCTGCCGTCTGGCCGATGCGGATCTGGGCCGCAGCGGGGCCGTTGAACGCGGCGCCGAAACACAGCGCGACAACGAATGGATGCAGACGGCTAAGTTTCATGACTGGGCCTCCAGGGGCGCGTGAGTGTGCGCCGATTGCGGGCCAGTCAAGCCGCTGCCAGCACCGCGCCCAACGCAGTGGGCGTGATCACATCCACACTCTCGGCCATCGGCCAGCCTTCAAGCACCGGCGCGACCACGTAGGCGCGCGAAACACCGACGTCGGTGCAGGCCGACCAAAAGCCCTTGGTGACCTTGGGCGTCGACGAAAATTTGATCTCGAAGCCGAGCTTTTGCTTGCCGGTTTCGACGACCAGGTCGAGCTCGGCGCCGGCGGCCGTGCGGTAAAACGAAACCTGGGCGCCGGCGGGCAGCTGGCCAAAGACCTGCTCGACGACAAAACCTTCCCACGAGGCGCCGATCGACGGGTGGCCGAGCAGGTCGTTCACGTCACGCAGGCCGAGCAAGTAGTGCAGCAAGCCGCTGTCACGGACATAAACCTTGGGGGACTTGACGAGCCGCTTGCCCAGGTTGGCGTGATACGGCTCGAGCCGGCGCAGCATCAGGCTCGACGTCAGGTGGTCGAGGTATCGCGCCACCGTCGGTGCCGAGACACCCAGCGAAGTCGCGATCGCCGATGCGTTGAAAAGTTGGCCATGCAGGTGCGCCACCATGCGCCAGAAGCGACGCATCGTTTCGGCGTCGACGCGGATGCCCAGGCCGGGCAGGTCGGTATTCAGGAAGTGGCGCACAAACGCATCGCGCCAGAACCAGGCTTCGTCGTCGCTGGCAGCGCCAAAACTGAGCGGGAAACCGCCGCGCAGCCAGAGGGTCTGGACATCTTCAAAGCGGTGGTGCACCTCGCTCAACAGCAATGGCGCCATGTCCACAATAGCCAGCCGGCCGGCGAGCGACTGCGACTGGCGCAACAGCTCGAACGACGCCGAACCGAGGATCAAGAAGCGGCCCGGCCGGCGGTCGGCGTCGATCTCGCCGCGCAGCTCATTGAAAAGCTCGGGCGCATTCTGGATCTCGTCGAGCACCAGCAGGCGCTCGCGGTTGGCGCGCAAGAAGATATCCGGCCGCTCGAGCCGGGCGCGGTCGGCGGCGCTTTCGAGGTCGAGGTAGATCGCGCCTGGGCGCATCGCGGCGATCTGGCGCGCCAGCGTCGTCTTGCCGATCTGGCGCGGCCCGAGCAGCGCCACCGCCGGGCTCCAGGCCAGGCGGGACAGGGTGGTGGCTTCGGCAATGCGGGTGAACATCATTGCATTATCAACACAGCAAGTTATAAATACAAGGACATGTCACCCCAGTCGAGGCTCCTAGAATGACCGGTTCCGCCCCCAAGAAGCACACGCTGCAACCATGTCGTCCGGCCCCCCGAAGCAAAGCACCGGCCTGATCCGCATCCGCGGCGCGCGCCAGCACAATTTGAAGAACCTGGACCTCGACATCCGCACCGGCGAGATGACGGTGGTCACCGGGCCGAGCGGGTCGGGCAAGTCGAGCCTCGTTTTCGACACCCTCTATGCCGAAGGGCAGCGTCGCTACGTCGAAACTTTCAGCGCCTACGCGCGCCAGTTTCTCGACCGCATGGACCGCCCCGCGGTCGACCGTGTCGACGGCGTGCCGCCGGCGATCGCGATCGACCAGACGAATCCGGTGCGCACCTCGCGCTCGACCGTCGGCACGATGACCGAGCTCAACGACCACCTGAAACTGCTCTTTGCGCGCGCCGCGCAGCTGGTCGACAAACAGACCGCGCTGCCGGTGCGGCACGATACGACGCAGACGATTTTTGCCGATCTGCTGCAGCGTGCGGCGGCAGCCGCCGACCCGCGCTTGGCCTTCACCTTCCCGGTCGAATTGCCGGCCGACACCACGCCCGAGCAGCAGGCGCAGTGGTTGTCGGCGAGCGGCTTCACGCGGGTGCATGCCGAGCGCGTGGTCGGCAGCCGCAGGATTCTTGAAGTCGTCGCCGACCGGCTGCGCCTGGGCGGTGCCGAGCAGGTGCGCGTGATGGAAGCGATCGAGCTCGCGCTCAAACGCGGCGGCGGGCGGCTGAATGTCTTTGTCGGCGAAACCGAAGAGCAGTGGCGCTACTCGACCGGCCTGCACTGCCCCGAGAGCGACCTGCGTTACGCCGACCCGCAGCCGGCGCTGTTCAGCTTCAACTCGGCGTTTGGTGCCTGCGAAACCTGCCGCGGGTTTGGGCGAGTCATCGGGGTTGATCTCGGGCTGGTCATCCCCGACCACCGCAAGACCCTGCGCAACGGTGCGATCAAGACCATCCAGACGCCGGCTTGGCAAGAGTGTCAGGACGACCTGATGCGCCACGCCGGCGATGCCGGCATCCCGCGCGACACCGCCTGGAACCAGCTCACCCAGGCACAGCGCGACTGGGTCATCGAAGGCTCGCCACATTGGGCCGGCAAATGGAACAAGCAGTGGTACGGCGTGCGCCGCTTTTTCGGCTATCTCGAGAGCAAGGCCTACAAGATGCACATCCGCGTGCTCTTGTCCAAATACCGCAGCTACACACCCTGCGGCGTCTGTGGTGGTGCGCGCTTGAAGCTCGAATCATTGCTCTGGCGCATCGGCGACAAGGCCGGTGCCGATGCGGTGCTGCCGCCGGAAAAGCGTTTTCTGCCTGTCGGCGCGGCCTGGTCGCGCGAGCAACTCGAAGCGCTGCCCGGGCTGCATCTGCACGATCTGATGCAGATTTCGATCGAGCGCCTGCGCCGTTTTTTCGACTGCCTGACGCTGCACAGCACCGTGCTCGACGACGCCCTGAAGCTGCTGCTCGACGAAATCCGCACGCGCCTGAAATACCTGTGTGATGTCGGCCTGGCCTACCTGACGCTGGACCGCCAGAGCCGCACGCTCAGCGGCGGTGAAGTCCAGCGCATCAACTTGACCACCGCGCTCGGCACCTCGCTCGTGAACACCATGTTTGTGCTCGACGAGCCGAGCATCGGCCTGCACCCGCGCGACATGGGCCGCATCGTGCAGGCCATGCACCGGCTGCGCAATGCCGGCAATACGCTGGTCGTCGTTGAACATGACCCGGCGGTGATGCTCGCCGCCGACCGCCTGATCGACATGGGCCCCGGCCCGGGTGAACGGGGTGGCCAGATCGTCTTTGACGGCACGCCTAACGCTGCACGTGATGCTGACACCCTGACCGGCGCTTATCTTGGTGCGCGCAAGCAGGC
>JANPDN010000152.1:0-12943 GCA_031431555.1 Rubrivivax sp. | reverse complement strand
TCGCCTTCCCAGGTCTTGCAGACCCAGCCCTTGTTCGACAGCTTCTGCACCCAGCCGGCGCGCTCGCCCGACGAATAGCTCCAGCTCAGCGCAGCCCAGAAGTAAGTCACCACCAGACCGGCGAGGACGACAAGCGCAAGAAGGAAGCGGACCATGGTGGGCAACAGCGGGTGAGGACGGGGCGCATCGTCGCATGAATGGGCGCGGGGTTTGCGCCGGCCGCGGCGCGACGCCTGGCGCAGCGTCTAGGATAGACGGGCTTGCACACCGGCCACCCCGCCGACCGGCTGGCGCGCCTATCCTCTCACCGACCGACCGCATGACTGACCGCGAAGAAGCCCCAACCATGACACCGTTGCGCCGCACCCTGATCGCCGTTGCCGCTGTCGGCACCCTCGCCGGTGCGCTGCCGGCCCACAGCCAGGCAGCCTGGCCGACGCGCCCGGTGCGCATCGTCGTGCCGACCGGGCCAGGCAGTTCGCTCGACCTCATCGCCCGCCTGATGAGCGACAAGCTCGCGGCGCGTTGGGGCCAGCCGGTCGTGGTCGAGAACAAACCCGGCGCCGGCGGCATGCTCGGTGTTGATGTCGCGGCCAAGGCAAGCGACGGCCACACGCTGGCGATCGGCTTCAACGGCCCGATCGCGTTTGGCCCGTTTCTCTATCGCAAGATGCCCTACGACCCGGCAAAAGACCTGGTGCCGGTGATCATGACCACCAGCCAGGCGAATGTGCTCGCCGTCAACGCCGACAAGGTGCCGGCCAAGACGGTCGCCGAATTTGCGGCCTGGGCCAAGGCGCAGAACGGGCGGATGAACTATTCGTCGCTGGGCAACGGCAGCTCGGCACATCTGACGATGGAGCTCTTCATCGCCGAGGCTGGCATCACGGCCACGCATGTGCCCTTCAACGGCTCGCCGCCGGCGGCGATGGCCGTCGCCCAGGGCGAGGCCCACGCGACCAACAGGGATGCCCCCGCGTTGCAGCCCCGGGTTCGCAACAACAAGGAGCGGCTGATCGCGGTCAGCAGCGGCCAGCGCTCGGAGACCCTCAAAGAGCTGCCGACGCTGGCCGAGAGTGGTTACCGCAATGTCGAGTCGCTGGCCTGGAACGGCCTTTTCGCCGCCGCCGGCACGCCCGAGGCCGTGGTCGCCAGGATCAATGCCGATGCCAACGCCGTGCTGCAAGAT
The DNA here is from genome assembly GCA_031431555.1 of Rubrivivax sp. Classification (GTDB taxonomy): domain Bacteria; phylum Pseudomonadota; class Gammaproteobacteria; order Burkholderiales; family Burkholderiaceae_C; genus Rubrivivax. The sequence goes on along the minus strand of JANPDN010000152.1, from coordinate 11,754 downwards.
CCCGCCGTGCGGCAGGCGCTGGATGCCCAGGGCATGACCGTCGTCGGCGGCAGCGCGGCGGATTTCAAGCGTGTCATCGACGCTGATGTGAAACGTTGGGGGCCGGTGATCACGCGCCTCGGTATCAAACTCGACTGACCATGAATCTTTCACAACCTTCCGCGGCGGCGCCCGCCGGCCCCTCGGCCGCCGAGCTGTCGTTTGACGTCACCGAAGCCGACTTCCGCCAGACCGTGCTCGAGCGCTCGCTCGAAGTGCCGGTGCTGGTCGACTGCTGGGCGCCCTGGTGCGCGCCTTGCCGCAGCCTTAAACCGGTGCTCGAAAAACTGGTGCAGGCCTACGGCGGGCGCTTTTTGCTCGCCAAGCTCAATACCGACGAAGCGCCGCAGATCTCGGCCGCGCTGCAGATCCGCAGCATCCCGCTGGTGGTGCTGTTTGTCGGCGGCCGCCCCGTTGACCAGTTCAACGGCGCGCTGCCCGAAGCCCAGGTGCGCGCATTTTTGGACAAACATCTCGGCCCGCAAGCATCGCCGGTCGAGCAGTTGCGCGAAGAAGCCAAGTCCGCCGACGCTGAAACTGCCGAGTCGATGCTGCGCGAAGCGCTCGCCATCGAGCCCGGGCATGTCGAAGCCACGCTCGACCTGGCCGAACTGTGGATCGGCGCCGAGGCTTTTGACGAGGCCACCGAATTGCTGGAGACCATCGCCGCCGATCGGCGCACCGACCGCCATGCGGCACTGCTCAAGCGCATCGCGTTGGCCAAAAACCGCCCGCCCGGCGACGCCGCGGCACTTGCGGCACGCATCGCGGCCAACGCAAAAGACTTCGACGCCCGCTTCGGGCTGGCGGCCTTGATGGTCTTCGAGGGCGACTACCGCGCCGCCTTCGACCAGTTGCTTGAAGTCGTGCTGCGCGACAAAACCGAGTGGCGCGACAAGGCCCGCCTGCAACTCATCGACTGGTTCGCGGCATGCCCAGACGCCGACGCGGTGAGCCACGGCCGGCGCTACTTGGGCATGTACCTCAACTGAAAGCGCCGCCGCGATCTTGGTCAGCGCGGCTCGGGCTCGCCGCTACCGCGGCTGCCGCCACGTTCACGCATTTCTGCGGCCAGCCGGCGGCGCTGGCCTTCGAGGTCGCGCAGCCGGGCGTCGATGACCGACGCCTCGACAAAGTCGATATTCTCGCCACGCCGCCCTTCAGACTGCGCCGCGCGCAGGCGGTCGATCGCCGACGGGATGTCGCCCAGCGAGACCCGCGCCTCGGCCTGCGCCCGCAACGAACGCAGCCGCGCGCCCGACGCCGCGTGGCACTGCCCGAGCAGGGCCCAGGCGGCGGCATCGAGCTTTTGCACCGCGACCCAGGATTGCAGTTGTTCGGTGACGGCACGCATCTCGGCGCGGGGCCCCGAGCCGGTTTCGAAGCGGCGCAACGCGGTCTGCGCGCGCAGCAGCAACTCCGGGCGGACGCTGCCGGCTGTATCGGCCGCAGCGGGCAGCGGGCTGTCGAGCGCGCGCGCCGCGGCATCGGCGTCACCGCGCGCGAGCAAGGTCTCGGCACGCAGCCAGCGCAGCTCGGTGGCGCCAGCGCCTGCACTGCCAGTACCGGCTGCAGCGGCGGTCGCCGCGCTCAGCGCTGTCCAGAGGGTTTCGCTGACCGCATGTTCGCGCAGCAGCGACGACGCCAGCACGCCGGCATAAAGGCGCCCGGCGCGGCCGGCGGCAGCCAGCGGTGCGCTGGCCTGGTCGACATGGCGGCGCCAGGCGATCACGGTGGGCTCCATCAGCACCATCGCGCGGGCGCGCATCAATTCGTGGCTGCCTTGGGCCGCGGCGGGGTTCGGCGTGCTGTCGGTCGGGCTGCCCGCCGGGGCGGCATTTGAAGCCGCTGCGGCCGGATTCGCCGCGCGCCCGGCCAGGCCCACACGCGAGCGCGCTTCGGCCAGCCGGTCGACCGTCAGCGGGTGGCTGCGCAGATACGGAAAACCGCCGCTGTCGTTGAGCCGCGAAGCGTGGTCGAGTTTTTCGAACATCGTCGCCATGCCCGATGGCGCGTGCCCGGCATCGCTGAACACGCCATAGCCGATGCGGTCGGCCTCGCGCTCCATGTCGCGCGAAAAGTTGAGCTGGCCTTGCAACATCACCGCCTGGCCGCCGGCCAGCGCGGCCTGGGCCATGTCGGCGTTGCCGCTGCGGCTGGCCGCGATCATGCCCAGGATCATCGCCGCGATGCCAAGCGCGCTTTGCTGGCTCGCCGCGGCAACGCTGCGCGCGATATGGCGCTGGGTCACATGCGACAGCTCGTGGGCGAGCACCGAGGCGAGCTCGTCGCGGCTGTCGGTGACGGCGATCATGCCGAGGTGGATGCCGACAAACCCGCCCGGCAGCGCAAAGGCGTTGACGCTGCGGTCCTGGACCAGAAAAGCTTCCCAGGCGAGCAGAGCGTCGGCATCGGGGCTGATGTCGCCACGCTTGCGCGCGGCGTCGACCAGCGGCTGCCAGATCGACTGCACGTAGGCCAGCAGCACCGGGTCGTCCAGGTACGCCGGGTCGCGGCGGATCTCGCGCATGACCTGGTCGCCATAACGCCGCTCTGAGCCGACGCTGAGCTCGTCGGGCAGGCCGTCGCCAAGGGCCGGCAGGCGCACCTGGGCCGTCACCAACGGCGCCGGCAGGGCCAGCACCAGCACCAACAGCGCAGCGACGGCACGCCGTGCGGTCTGGCCACGGCCGGGCCGATGGCGAGGCCGTTGCAGGGCGGGGTCAGCAGGCATGCGGGCCGGCGCCGATGAGCAGATCCATGTGCGGGCAGTCAAGAATCGGGTCGTTATGATGACACTGCAAGGTTGCTGCCGCGTTTCGCCGCCCAGGGCTGCTTCGCTGCCCGCCTTGCTGCCCGCTTTTCTGACCTGTCCCGATGCCCACTGCCAAGACCCCATCGCCGCTGACCCATTTTGATGCCCAGGGCCAGGCGCATATGGTCGACGTCGCGGCCAAGGACGTGACCCATCGGGTCGCACGCGCGAGTGGTCTGATCCGCATGCTGCCCGCTACCCTGGCGCTCATCGCCGAAGGCCGGGCGCACAAGGGGGACGTCATCGGCATCGCCCGCGTCGCCGCGATCCAGGGCGCCAAGCGCACCGCCGACCTGGTGCCGCTGTGCCACCCGCTGGCGCTGACCCGCGTCGCGGTGGATTTCGAAATCGATGCCGCCGCGTCGCTGGTGCGCTGCACCGCGCAGGTCGAAACGCTGGGCCGCACCGGCGTCGAGATGGAAGCGCTGTGCGCCGTGCAGGTGGGGCTGTTGACGGTCTACGACATGTGCAAGGCGGTCGACCGCGGGATGGTCATCGATGGCGTGCGCTTGCTCGAAAAACACGGCGGCAAATCCGGGGACTGGGTGGCTGCGGCGGGGACTGCCGGCCACGCGTAACTATCAAGCATCGCAGCTTCGGCAACGGCGGCTGCCGCTGCGACCCCCGCGCCCGCCGAAACGGCGGCGCCTACTCCTGGGCCGGCACGAAGTCGCGCCAGGCCAATGGCGCTGACGCCGTAGTCGCTAGTGCCGCCGGCGCCGCCACCGCCTGGCACTGAAACAGGCTGTCACCTTGTGGCGCAGAAGCAGCGGCGCAGGGCGCAAAAAACGCCTCCGACTGCGGGTTGCGAAACTCGCGCAAGCGCGCCGCGAGATGCTGCGCCCGCGCCAGGTCGCCGGCATCGGCATGGGCCTGCGCCCAGGCAGTCATCAACCGGGTATCGAGCAAGAAGTGCGCGGCGATGTCAAACGACGCCATCGCGGTCGCCGGTGCTTCGGCGACCGTTGCCGCAGCGTAGTGGGCGTGGTGCGCGAACAGTGGGCTGCGCTGGCCGTCGGCGATGCGCTCAGTCAGCGGCGCGGCGCCGTCGGCTGTGGAAAAGATGCGCTGCATGCGCGCGTAGTCCAGCACCGACAGCGCCGCGGCGATGACCGCGGCGGCACCCGCGGCGACGAGCAGGCTCGCGGCGCGGCGCGCCGATTGCCGCGCTTGCGTCGAGTGCGGCGCGCCGGGCGCCGCGGTCTCAGCCGATGCCGGCGCCAGCGCGCAGCCCCAGGCCCAGGCCGCAGGCAGCAGGAAGTAGGCGTACCACAGCGGGTACTCCAGCAGGCTGTGCAGGCCGATCAGCACCAGCATCGCGGTTGCGCAGCGGCCGGCGATGGCCTCGTCGGCCACCCTCTGCGCCGAACGCCGCCAGGCCGCGACCAGGCCCCAGAGCAGCAGCGCCATCACGGCAGCGGCCAGCGGCAGGCCGAGCTCGGCGGCCAGATGCAGCGGCAGGTTGTGCGCGTGGTCGAAAAACGCCCCCGGCCGCTGCGGCATCACACTCAGCGACCAGGCGAAGTTGAACTCGCCAAAGCCCACGCCCGTCCACGGCTGGGCGCGGATCAAGGCCAGCGTATCGGCCCAGATGCCAAAGCGTGATGCCGAGAGGTCCCCTTCAGCCAGACGCTGCTGGCCGCCGAAGGTGTGCGCGGCAGCATCGGCCCAGGCCGACATCAGCAGCCAGCTGGCGGCGTAGAGCAGCGGCGTGGCAAGCAGCAGGCCGCGCGCGCTGCGGCTCAAGCGGCGGTCGGCGAGGCCCCAAAGCGCGAGCAGCGCGACACCCACGACGCCGGTGCGCGAGGCGGTGAGCACGACCGCAAAAACGAGCATGGCCATCAGCGCGACGACCACGGCGCGCGCCAACAGGCGCAGCTCAAACAGTGCGATGAGCGCGATCGTCGACCACAGCAGCAGGCTGCTTAGGTGGTTCGGCTGGCGCAGGTTGCCCACCGCGCGGCCAGCCAGCGCCGAGGTGGCGATCCAGTCGCCGTCGGTCCATTCGGGCGCAAAAACCTGGACCGCAGCGACCACCGCGTTCAGCACGCCGGCGACGACCCAGCCGATGTTGAAGGCCACAAAACCTGGCGCGTCGCGCAGCAGCAAGCCGTGGCGCGGTGCCGCGGCACCGCTGAGCAGCATCAACATCGCCAGGGCGATCATGGCCAGCGCCGACAGCGTCAAAGAAGCCGGCAAGCTGCCGATCAGATTCGACATCAACGCGGCCGCCGCCATCAGCGCCAGCGCGGCCATTGGCGCGGCGACCGCGCGCAGCGCCTGGCGCAGCCGGCTCGTCGATGCGCAGGCACAGACGAAGCCTGCCCAAAGCCCGATCGCCAGCGCCTGGTTCAGGAAGGTCGGTGACGGCGCGACGTTGAATGCCAGCAATGACGGCGCGGTGGCTGCGGCCACGGCAGTGACCAGGCGCAGTTGCGGGGCAGATGAATGCGCCAGTGGCGCTGCCGGAGCAGAAAGCGATGACACCGGTGGTGGCGACAGGAGTGGAGGGGCGCGCGGATGCTAACAAGGCGCGTCAGGGCGACTGGCCAGCGCGGCCTTGCCGCACAAAGAAAAAGGGCGCCGTCGCTGGCGCCCTTTGTGGTGATCGACATTCTCGAGCTGCCCGCCGGAGCGGGCCGCCAGCGTCAGATCATCACTTGCACGAACCCGGCAGGAATTTGCCGAAGGTGGCGGGGTTGCCGGCCTGGCAGGTGAACGAGCCGACCTGGGTCGGGATGTCGGCCACGGTCAGCGCGGTGCCGGTGCTGGTACGCGGCGTCAGCACGATGGTCATGCCGGCGGCGCCTTTCAGGTCGGGGGCGTTGGCCAGCGACTCGGCGGTCACGGTGATCACGCCGTTGGCATCGGTCGCGACGCTGGCCACGAACTTGGTGCTGCGCGCTGCAGTCTCGCAGCCCCAGCCGCCGGCGCCGGGCGCGGTGCCGGCCGGTGCGGTCTGGTAGACCTCGGCGACCGAGGTGCGGCACTGGCTGGCCGCCAGCACGACTTCAGAGACCTTGGCCTTGATGATGTATTCCTGGTAGGCGGGCAGCGCCACGGCGGCCAGGATGCCGATGATCGCGACGACGATCATCAGTTCGATGAGGGTGAAACCTTGTTGAATACGCTTCATGTAAAAACTCCAGTCAGGGCGGGTGAGGAACAGGCAGTGTCGATGAATGCATTGCCCGTGCCAGCCTGAAAACAGCCCGTTTCAGCGTGCTTTTGTTCGCTTTCGAGCCTGCCAGCGGTGCAGATGTCACAAACACCGACCAAGCACGTCACATGCGCAGCGCGCAATGTGACCAAAGCCGTCACTCGCCGCCGGCGACCGACATGCGCTGGCCGGCGTAGAGCGCGCGGATGCGGTGCGGCGTGTCGTGTGCGCCGACCTCGGACATCACGGTGTCGACTTCACCCGGCTTGATGTGCGTGACGTAGACGTCGACGCTGCCGGCCAGGCCTTGCAATTCGCTGAGCAGGCGCTGCGGGTGCAGGTGCGCACTGCGCTCGGCCAGGCCCCGCTCGTCGTCACGAAAGGCCGTTTCGATGACCAGGCTGCCGACGTCGATCTGCGCCAGGCGCCGCCACAGGGCCGGGTTCGGGCCGGTGTCGCCGCTGAAAACCCAGGCCGGGCCGCGCCCCTGCACGTTGGCAAACACCGCAAAGCCGACCGCCGGCACGGTGTGCATCGCGGGCAGGACTTCGATGCAGCGGCCGGCCACCGTGATGCGGTCACCGATCTCAAAAGGCTCGAAGCGCAAAACCGGTGCCTCCGCAGTCGGCAGCACGCTGAAATCGGGCCAGATCGCGCCGTTGAAGATATGGCGGCGCAGCGCGTCGATGGTCTGCGCCAGCGCATGCACCACGATTGGCGGCCGCCGCGCCGACGAGCGCCGGCGGATCACGCTGTCGGCGAGCAAGCCGATGGCCAGCACATGGTCGAGGTGCGAGTGGGTGATAAAGATGTCGTCGATAGCCGACATCTCGTCGAGCGTGAGGTCACCGACGCCGGTGCCGGCGTCGATGAGCAGCGCTTCGTCGACGAGGAAAGAGGTGGTGCGGCTGCCGGCGGCGATGGAGCCCGAACAGCCTAAGACGCGGACAAACATTCTCGGCGCGGGCCCCAGGTAGCGGCTCGCCTGCTTGCGCGCCGGATCGCGATCTTGGGGCCGAATGCGGCGCCTGACACGCGATGAATTCGCAGCACCGCGCAGATCGGGAAGCCCGCCCGCGCGTGCATGAAATCCGTCACATGTTGACGAACTGCATCTGCGTGCCAGCGAGCTCGATCACGTCGCCGTTGCGCAGGGGCACCGAGTCGCCGGCCAATGGCACGCCGTTGACGCTGGGCCGCGCCGCGCCTTCGACATGCGCGAAGACGTAACCGCCCGGGCGCTTGGTGATCGACGCCACCTGCACCCCCGGCTTGCCAACGGTGGTGACGACTTTGGTCAACACCACTTCGCGGCCAGAAGCGGCCCCGTTGAGGACGCGGATCGATGCCGGCGAGGATGCCGCCATGGTCGGGCCCAGGCCGCCGAAGCTGGAGCTCGGCCCGGCACCAGCCCCATGGCCGCCGCCGTAGGGCGCAGTGACGTTTCCCGGCGGCGTCGCGCCGGGCCGCATGATCATCGTCTTTTCGTACTCGTTGCTTTCGTCACCGAGGTACTTGATCTTGTACTTGCCGATCTCGACGGTGTCGTTGTGCACGAGCAACTGCTTCTTGACGGCCTTGCCGTTGATGTAGGTGCCGTTGGTGCTGTTCAGGTCTTCGATGAAGACGTCGTTGCCCACCATTTGCAACACCGCGTGCTCGCCGCTGACGGCGAGGTTGTCGATCACGATGTCGTTGTAGGGCCGGCGGCCCAGGGTGGTCTTGTCCTTGGTGATCTGGACTTCCTTGATGACCACCCCGTCGAGCGAGACCACCAGTTTGCTCATGCCTGAAGACCCTCATATGTGCGACCGCCAAGCGGTCGCCGATGCGCAGCGTACGTGTTTAGCGCCGAAAAGGCCACCACGACCGCGTGGTGGTGGTGGTGCCGCCCCCTGCGCGAACCAGGACGACCGAAATATTATCCTTCCCTCCGGCATCGTTGGCCGCATCGACGAGTGCGTGGCTGGCAGCCTCGATCGAGGGGTGCGCCTGCAGGATCTGCGCGATGCTGGCGTCGGACAGCATGTCGGACAAGCCGTCGGAGCACATCAGATAGACGTCGCCGGCCAGGACATCGTGCACATGCGTCTCAAGCAGCACCGTGTCTTCGACACCGACAGCGCGTGTGACCAGGTTCTTGTTCGACGAAAAAGCGGCCTGCTCCTGGGTGATCAGGCCAGCGTCGATCTGCTCCTGCAGCAGTGAGTGGTCGCGCGTGATCTGCTGCAGCCGCGACGCGCGCAGCCGGTAGGCGCGCGAATCGCCGACATGCCCGACGAGCAGGTTGCTGGCGCGAAACACGGCAACAACCAGGGTCGTGCCCATGCCGGCGTACTGCGGGTTGGAGTTGGCGGCGTTGAAGATCGCCCGGTTGGCGTTGTCCACACAGATGTCCATCGCGCGGCGGACGTCGCCGTCGCTTGCATTGGCCCCGGCTTCGCGCAGCCAGCGGCCGAGTTCGGTGCGGATGAACGACGTCGCCATGCCGCTGGCGACTTCGCCGGCGTTGTAGCCGCCCATACCGTCGGCCAGCACGGCCAGCGTGCAGGCCTCGTCCAGCGCCACCGAGTCTTCGTTGTTGCTGCGGGCGCGGCCGGCGTCGAGGGCCGAAAAAAACTCGTAGGACAGGGGCACGGAAGTCGGGCGTTGTGGCCTCGGGGCCGGGGAGCGGGCGGCAGCGAGTGCTGACCCGCCTGAAGCGCCCGATTTTGCCTCGGAACCCTGGCCCTGCGACTCCCTGCGCAAACCCTAGCGCGCCGCGCCGTCGGCGTCTGTGTGCAGTCCCACACGGCCGGGCGCGCCGGCCGGCGGCGCGTCGGCTGCCGCTTCAGTCGCGCCGGCCGGCACGCTGCGCGCGAGTGCGTCGGCGAGCTGGTCGCCGTCGCGGTGCCTTGCGGCGGGATCCTTGGCCAACGCCTTGGCGACCTCGAAAGCCAGCTGCGCGGGCAGCTCGGGGCGCCACTGCCGCAAGTCCGGGACCTGCAGGGTCGCCACCTGGCGCAGCAGTTCGCCCATCGAATCGGCTTCGTAAGGCCGGCGCGCGGTGAGCAGCTCGAAGAGCACGACACCCAGCGAATAGAGGTCGCTGCGCGGTTCGGCGGCGGCACCGGCGAGTTGCTCCGGCGCCATGTAGGCAGGGGTGCCCAGGATCACGCCGGTGCGGGTCTGGGTCGCATCGTCGGCGCGGGCGACACCAAAGTCCGCCAGCTTGACAACAGCCGCAGGCAGGTGGACGCGCACGTTGCCGGGCTTCACGTCGCGGTGCACGACGCCGAGCCGGTGCGCAAAGGCCAGCGCCCTGGCAAGGCGCGCGACGAGTTGCACCACCAGCGCCTCGGGCAGCAGCCGCGCCGGCGCGGTGTAGCGCGACAGGTCGTGCCCCGGCAGCCATTCCATCACCAGCCAAGCGCGACTCTGCCAATGGCCGGCGTCGAAGACCTGCACGATGTCGGGATGCTGCAGCTGACGCAGCATCAGCGCTTCGGCAACGAAGCGGCGTTCGGTTTCGGCGCCATCGTCGGACGCCGCCGCAACCGGGGCCATCAGCTTCAACGCCACCAGCCGCCGGTGGCCTGGGTCCTCGGCCAGGAAGACCTCACCGCCGGCGCCGGCGCCGACACGTCGGACGATCCGGTAGGGCCCAAGCGTCTGGGGCCCCGGCGCCGAGGTGCCGTCGGCGCCACGGTTCACGACGCGGCCCTCAGGTGGCCGGCGCGCGCGCTCGTTTGCGCCCGGCGAGCCACTTGCCGACGACCACCACCCCGATCGCGCCGATGATCTCGATGATCGTCACCGAAGCCGACGAGATGCCCGTGAAGTACGGCGCCACAGCCTCGTCGGAGACGAGCATTTCGCCGGCCACAAACCCAAGCAGCGCGGCACCGAGCGTGATGATCGCCGGCCAGCGTTGCATCAATCCCATCAGCACCTGGCTGCCGAAGATGATGAGCGGGATCGACAGACCCAGGCCGATGATCAGAAGCAGGAAACGCGATGCTTCGGGGCCACTTTCGGCCGCCGCGGCCACCGCGATCACGTTGTCCAGGCTCATCACCAGGTCGGCGATCAGGATCGTGCGCACCGCCGCAAAAAGTTGCCCCGACGATTTGATGCCATCGTCGTGCTCGGTCTCGGGCATCAGCAACTGCACGCCGATCCAGAACAGCAGGATCGCCCCAACCAGTTTCAGGTACGGGTAGTGCAGCAGGCTGACGGCAAAGATCGTCAACACGACGCGCATCACGATCGCGGCGGCGCTGCCTAAAAACACCGCCTTGTTGCGCTGGCTGTCGGGCAGGTTGCGCGCGGCCAACGCGATGACCACCGCGTTGTCGCCCGAGAGCAGGATATTGATCCAGATGATCTTGCCCAGGGCGACCCAGAACGCGGGGTCAGAAAACTGTTCCATCTTGTCTCCAGACTGGCGTCGAGCGCGCCATGAGTCTTACAGCAGCGCCTTGAGCAGCCGCGCCATCTCCGACGGATTGCGTGTCACCGTGAAGCCGCACTCTTCCATGATCGCGAGCTTGGCATCGGCGGTATCGGCGCCGCCCGAGATCAGCGCGCCGGCATGGCCCATGCGCTTGCCCGCGGGTGCGGTGACCCCGGCGATGAAGCCGACGATGGGCTTCTTCATATTCGCCTTGCACCAGCGCGCGGCGTCGGCTTCGTCAGGGCCGCCGATCTCGCCGATCATGATCACGGCGTCGGTATCGGGGTCGTCGTTGAACAGGCGCATCACGTCGATGTGCTTCAGACCGTTGATCGGGTCGCCGCCAATGCCCACCGCGCTGGACTGCCCGAGGCCGATTTCGGTGAGTTGTGCCACCGCCTCGTAGGTCAAGGTGCCTGAACGGCTGACGACACCGATGCGGCCCTTGCGGTGGATATGCCCCGGCATGATGCCGATCTTGATCTCTTCGGGCGTGATCAGCCCCGGGCAGTTGGGACCCAGCAGCAGGGTCTTTTTGCCGCCGGCGGCTTCGCGGGCGGTCATGCGGTTGCGCACCTCGAGCATGTCGCGTACGGGGATGCCTTCGGTGATGCAGATCACGAGGTCAAGGTCGGCCTGCACCGCTTCCCAGATCGCCGCAGCGGCACCGGCCGGCGGCACATAAACCACGCTCACCGTCGCGCCCGTGGCGGCCTTGGCGGCCTGCACGCTGGCGTGGATCGGGATGCCTTCGAAATCTTCGCCGGCGCGCTTGGGGTTCACACCGGCGACAAAGCAGTTCACGCCGTTGGCGTAGTCGCGACACATCCGGGTGTGGAACTGGCCGGTCTTGCCCGTGATGCCCTGCGTGATGACTCTGGTATTTTTGTTGATCAGGATGCTCATGCTCTGGTGCCCCGGCGCTGCGTTATTTCACGGCCGCGACGATCTTCGTCGCAGCTTCGGCCATGGTGTCGGCACTGATGATGGGCAGGCCTGATTCGGCGAGCAGCTTCTTGCCGATCTCTTCGTTGGTGCCTTTCATGCGCACCACCAGCGGGACCGTCAGGTTCACCGCCTTGCAAGCGGCGATGACACCTTCTGCAATCGTGTCGCAGCGCATGATGCCGCCGAAGATATTGACCAGGATGCCTTTGACATTCTTGTTGGCAAGCATGATCTTGAAGGCCTCGGTGACCTTCTCGGCTGTGGCGCCGCCACCAACGTCGAGAAAGTTCGCCGGCTCGCCGCCAAAGAGCTTGATCGTGTCCATCGTCGCCATCGCCAGCCCGGCGCCGTTGACCA
>JANPDN010000151.1:0-9610 GCA_031431555.1 Rubrivivax sp. | reverse complement strand
GTCGATCTCGTGAAGCACGCCGTCCTTGCTGTAGCTGACACGCGGGTGATCGGTATCAAAGCCGTGCAGTGCGACGTCTTCGGCTTCATAGACCGTCGCCGCGCCGCTGGCCTGGCGCGCGTCCATGAGGTCGCGCGTGACCTCGGTCTGGCCGTAGACCATGATCTGCTTGCCTCCGGTCAGGGCGCCCAAGTCGATGCGGTGGCGCGCGCCGTTGAAGATCAGCCCAAAGCCGTTGTGCACCAGCCCTTCGGCGTGCAGCCGCTGGCCGACACCGGCCTGGTCGAGCAGGTTGACGGTGGTCTGCTCGAGCACGCCGGCGCGGATGCGGCCGAGCACGTAGTCGGCGCTGCGTGCTTCGAGCACGACAGCGTCGATGCCGGCCTGGTGCAGCAAGGCGCCGAGCAGCAGGCCCGAGGGGCCGGCACCGATGATGGCTACCTGGGTTTTCATGGCGGTGATTGTCGTCCTGGCGGCTACGTAGGGTGATGGCGAGGCGGCATTTTGGCTGGCTGCAGCACGACCCACCAGGCTCACCTATGCGCTGGCGGGATAGCTGTTATGACCGCTCGCGGCGGCCCTGGCGGGCCCAACGCGCGTTAACCCCGCCGGCTTCGGTCAACACAGGCCGTAGCATCGTCGGTCGTATCGAATTTGCCCCCGCACGCCTGGAGTACTGGCCATGAAACTGCAAACCACATTCCGTTCACTCGCCGCTGCCGCGGCGCTCATTGTCTCGATGCCCACGCTGGCGCAAGAAGTGACGCTCAAGTTCCACCACATCTGGCCGCCGCAGGCGATGGCGCCGGTGCGGGTGATCACGCCCTGGTGCGACAAGGTCGCGGCCGAGTCCGCCGGGCGCATCAAGTGCCAGATGCTGCCGGCGATGTCCGGTGGTGGCACACCGCCGCAACTGGTTGACCGCGTCAAGGACGGTGTCGACGACCTCGTCATCACGTTGCCGGGTTACACCGCAGGCCGCTTCCCGTCGATGGAAGTTTTTGAGCTGCCCTTCATGACCAACTCGGCCGAGAGTGGCGCCGCGGCGGCGTGGGAGTACCTGCAGAAGTACGCGCTCAAGGAATTCCCGGGTACCAAGATCCTCGCGACCTGGGTCCATGACGAAGGTTACGTGCACACCAGCAGCAAGCAGATCAAGTCGCTCGAGGATTTCAAGGGCTTGAAGATGCGCGCGCCGACGCGGCAGACCAACAAGTTGCTGGCCAAGCTCGGCGCCACGCCGGTCGGGATGCCGGTCACTGGCGTTGCCGACGCGCTGAGCAAGGGCACCATCGACGGCTTTGCGTTGCCCTGGGAAGTCATCCCCGCGTTCAAGCTGCACGAGATGACCAAGTTCCACACCCAGACCGATGCCAGCCATCCGGCGCTGTACAGCGCGGGTTTCATCTTTGCGATGAACCAGGCCAAGTACGACGCCCTGCCGGCCGACTTGAAGCGGGTCATCGACAACAACAGCGGCGCCGCGCTGTCGCGCCAGATCGGCAAGATCTGGGACGAAAGCCAGGCCCCCGGCCGCAAGGCCGCCGCCGACCGCGGCAATACGATCATCACGCTGTCGGCGGCAGAAACCGACAACTGGGTCAGGGCCTCGGCGCCGATCTATGACGAATGGATCGCCGACGTCACGGCCCGCGGCCTGCCGGGCAAACAGATGGTGCAGGACGCGCGCGACCTGCTCGTCAAGTACCGCAAGTGAGGTCGCTGGCAGTCGGAGCGTCGGCGTGATCGACGCCCTGCTGCGGCGCACCGCGCTGGTCTTTGCGATGGCCGGCTCGCTGGCCGCGTTGCTGACTGCGCTGCTCGTCGTGACCAGTGTGGTTGGCCGCGCGGTCTTTGGCGTGCCGATCAACGGCGATGTCGAACTCACGCAGTTTGGCATCGCGCTGGGCATCTCCTTGAGCCTGCCCTGGTGCCAGCTGCGCGGCGCCAATATCCTGGTCGACTTCTTCACCGAGAAGCTGGCTGAAAAAAAGCTGCGCCGGCTCGACGGCGTCGGCGCGCTGCTGCTGGCGCTGATGTGCGCGCTGCTCGCCTGGCGCACGGCGATGGGCGCGCTGGCGGTGCATGACGCACACGAGACCTCGATGATCCTGGCGCTGCCGATGTGGTGGGCGTATGCCTCGCTCGCGCCCGGGCTGGCGCTGGCCGCGCTGGTCGCGCTGCGGCAGGCGCTGCTGCATTTCAGCGGTCGGCCCATGGCGCTGCTGCAAGGCGGCAGCGCGACATGAGCCTGCCCGGCCGCCCGAAAGGCGAATTGACCGCAGCGCGCAGCGCGAAGGTTGTCTGATGATCCCGCGATGACCCCGCGATGACACCCACGCTGATCGGCATCACGATGTTCGCCGGCATGTTGCTGCTGATGGCGCTGCGCATCCCGATCGCCGCGGCGATGTTCATCCCGGGCGCTTTGGGCTACATCGCGCTCAGCGGCGACATGGCGCTGCTCAACCTGCTCAAGGGCAGCGCGGTGGCGAGGCTGACGGTTTACGACCTGAGCGTGATCCCGCTGTTTTTGCTGATGGGGCAGTTCGCCACGCAGGGCGGACTGAGCCGCGCGCTGTTCCGTGCCGCGGCGGCTTTTGTCGGCCATATCCGCGGCGGCCTGGGCATGGCCTCGGTGCTGTCGGCAGGTGCTTTTGGCGCCGTCTGTGGCTCGTCGGTGGCGACATCGGCGACGATCACGCAGGTCGCTTATCCGGAGATGAAAGCGCATGGTTATTCTGGCCGGCTGTCGACCGCCACGCTCGCTGCCGGCGGCACGCTGGGCATCCTGATTCCGCCATCGGTGCCGCTGGTGGTCTACGCGATCCTGACCGAACAAAACATCGCCAAACTCTTTGCCGCGGCGATGATTCCCGGCATCCTGGCGATGCTCGGCTACATCGTCGTCATCGCGATCTACTGCCGGCTGCGGCCCGATCTGGCGCCGCCGTCCGACCCGGTGGCGTGGCCGCAGCGCTGGGCCGCGCTGTTCGGCGTCTGGCCGATCGTCGTGATCTTCGTCGTCGTGTTCGGCGGCATCTACGGCGGCATCTTCTCACCGACCGAAGGCGCCGCGGTCGGGGCCATCGCGACGCTCGTCGCCGGCCTGGCGCAGCGCGAGTTGTCGCTGGCCGGCATCGCCAAGAGTTTTGTCGGCACCGCTGAGACGAGTGCAATGGTCTTCATGATCTTTCTCGGTGCCGACATGATGAACGCGTCGCTGGCGCTGACCGCGATGCCCGCCGCGCTGGCCGGCTGGGTCGGCGGGCTGGCGGTGCCGCCCTTGCTCATCGTGGCCGCGGTGCTGGTCTTTTATGTCGTGCTCGGCTGCGTGATGGACGAGTTGTCGATGTTGCTGCTGACGATCCCGGTGATCTTCCCGGCGATCATGGCGCTGGACCTGTGGGGCCTGGGCGCGCAGGACAAAGCGATCTGGTTTGGCATCCTGGTGCTGATGACGGTCGGCATCGGCCTCATCGCGCCGCCGGTCGGGCTGAACGTCTATGTCGTCAACAGCATCGCGCGCGACGTGCCGATGAGCGAGACCTACAAAGGCGTGTTCCCCTTCCTCGCCTGGGACGCCCTGCGCGTGCTGCTGCTGCTGGCCTTCCCGGTGATCAGCCTGGGACTGGTGCGGCTGCTGTTCTAGGAACTGGTCGGGCTTTGGGGCGCGCCCACGGCATCGGGTGCGCGCGCTCGCTCGGCAATGTCATCTGCGAGCCCTATGATGGTTCGCAGACAGGAAGGCAGTTGACGACCGAAGCCGCGCCAGAAGAAGCCCCGCCATCACGGCTTGCCCGCGGCCTGCGCCAGCTCGGCCCCGGGCTCATCACCGGCGCCGCCGACGACGATCCCAGCGGCATCGCCACGTACTCGCAGGCCGGCGCGCAGTTCGGCTTCTCGATGCTGTGGACGGTGGTGTTCACGCTGCCGCTGATGGCGGCGATCCAGACCGTCAGCGCGCGCATCGGCTATGTCACCCGCAAGGGACTTGCCGCCAATATCAAGACGAGCTTCCCGCGCCCAGTGCTGCTGGCGGTGGTGGGCATGCTGTTGGTGGCCAACACGCTGAACGTCTCCGCCGACATCGCGGCGATGGCCGAGGCGCTGCGCCTGCTGGTTGGCGGCTCGGCGCACGTTTATGCGGTGACATTCGGGCTGCTCTGCCTGGTGCTCCAGGTGTTCCTGCCCTACCGCACCTACGTGAGCTGGCTGAAGTGGCTGACGCTGGCGCTGCTGTCGTACGTGGCGGTGGTGTTCAGCGTGAAGCTGGACTGGTGGCAGGTGCTCGGCGACGTGGTGCATCCGAAGCTCGTGTTCAACAACGACATGCTGCTGATGGTGGTGGCGGTGTTCGGCACCACCATCAGCCCCTATCTGTTCTTCTGGCAGGCGGCGCAGGAGATGGAAGACACCGATGACGACTCGCCGCGCGGGGCCCAGGATGTGCGCCGGCAGCTGCGGCGCATCAAGGCCGACACGATCATCGGCATGACCTTCTCGAACCTGATTGCGTTTTTCATCATCCTCAGCACCGCGGCCACCCTGCACGCGGCCGGTGTCACCGACATTCAGACCTCGGCGCAGGCCGCCGAGGCATTGCGGCCGGTGGCCGGCGAGTTCACCTTCTTGCTTTTCAGCCTGGGCATCATTGGCACCGGCATGCTGGCGGTGCCCGTGCTGGCCGGCTCGGCCGGCTACGCGGTGGCTGAGGCCGCCGGCTGGCCGGGCACCTTGAGAGCGCGCCTGGACCGCGGCGAGGGTCGCGGCTTCTACGGCGTGATCGCGGCGGCCACGGTCGGCGGCGTCGTCCTGTGCTTCACGCCGATGGATCCGGTCAAGGAGCTGTTCTGGTCGGCAGTGCTCAACGGCGTGATTGCGGTGCCGATCATGGCGGTGATGATGCTGCTGGCAAGCCGCCGTGCCACCATGGGCGAGCACGTCATCGGCGCGCGCTTGCGCTGGCTCGGGTGGGCCGCGGTCGCGGTGATGGCGGCGACCGTGGCGGCCATGCTGGTGACGATCTGAACGGCGCGGGACCGCAGCAAAGCCCGGCCACCTGCTGCCGCTGCGTTGACCGAGATCAGCGCAGCGGCGCCGGTATCGGCGCAGACTCTGCCCACTGGCGTTGCCGATGTCGTCGGCAATGATGGCTTGGTGGGAATCTCCAGTGGACCGATGGTCGCGTTTTGATGCTGCCCGCCGGCGTGATGGTTGGGCCGCGGTGTTGACGCGCACCATGCGTCGGCTTTTGCGCCGGCTCGTCGGCCGGCTGCTGTGGGTCGAACGGGTTGCCTTCTTTGAAGCCGACCTGACGCAAGGCACGCTGCTGCTGCCGGCATTGCCGATCGAGGTCGAGATCGAGATGGAGCTCAGCGTGGCCACGCCGCACGAGCTGCGTGGCCGCTACCGCAAAGCGCTGGAAGGCGACTTCGCGATCGCCGCGACCGAGCTGAACCGGTGCATCGAACAGGGCCATCTCGCACTGCTCGCGACTCGACAGGGGGTACCGGTGGCGATGACCTGGCTCGCTTTCGACGCGCAGCAGATCAGCGAGATCGGCCGCACGATGCAACTGCGCCGCGGCGAGGCGCTGTCGTACAACGAGTTCACGCTGCCGACCTGGCGTGGCCGCGGCATCGGCCCGCGCCTGAACCACTTTGCCGACGCAGTCGCCCGGCAACATGGCGTGACACGCCGGATCACCTGGCGCAAGCTGGCCAATGCGCCGGCCTTGCGCGTCGCCCAGAAACTCGGGCACCGCCGGTTTGCGATCGTGACCACGCTGAGCATCGCTGGCGCGGCACACCGCTTCGTCTTCGGTCTGACTGCCCCGGGCTTGCCGCCGCTGTTGCCTGCGGCGCCAGCCGGTTGATGACCGTCGCCGTCGTCGTGCTGTTGGTCACCAGCCGCCCGGCTCGCCCAGCGTCGAACAATGCAAACCGCCGCCGACCCAGTTGGCGCCGATGGCGTCGATGAGGTCGATGCGCCTGTTCGCGCCGCGGTCGCTGCCAAGCCGCCGGAATGCGCCGGTCGTGGCAGGAGGCCGCGATCTTGCGCAATCGATCGTGCGCAAGCGATCGGGTGCATGAGGGTTTGTCCTGGCGTCCAGGCATTGGCACGATCTCTTTCCGGTGCTACGCTCCCCCGCGGACGTGAAAGCGCTTTCAGCTAGCCCGTTCGACCCGTTCGACCCTTTCAAGATACCGAGTCGGGCCCGCCCGGTTCGTTGATATTCATCCTTATAGATTCACCATTCAGGAGACAACGCCATGAAATTGCCGCCCGCCGCCCGCCTTGCCGCCGTGTCCTTCATGCTTGCCGCACCGCTGTCGAGCCATGCTGCCCTGTCGGCCTACAGCCAGAATTTCGAGAGCCTGTCCCAGGCCAGCCCCACGGCCTTGGGCGGTGACGGCTGGAAGATCTTTGGCAACGTTTTCAATCTCGACAACAGTTATGTCGGTGGTTATGGCGTTTACAACGCCCCCAACGGCACGCCGGGATTCAGTTCGATTGCGACCGGACAGGGCGGGCCGGCACAGGGAAACCAGCAGTTGGTCGTCTACAGCGACTACAACAATGCCGATCAGACGAGCAAGCGCGTCGAGGCGCTGGTGTTTCAAGAGCGGACGATTGGCGCCGGTGACGTCGGAACCCAGTGGACTTTTCAGTTCGATGCCAAGCATGGTGATCTGGTGCCCGCATCGACGGCATTCGCATTCATCAAGACGCTCAATCCAGCGGCCGGGTACGCGACCACCAACTACGTGCCGCTCGCCACGTCGACAATCTCAGCCGACTGGAACCACTACGCGTTGACATTGCAGATCACCGCACCGCTGGTCGGTCAGTTGCTCCAGTTCGGTTATGCCGCCACGGCGACCAACTACACGAAGTCAGGCACGTTCTACGACAACGTGTCGTTCGCATTGGCGCCGATACCGGAACCAGAGACCTATGCCCTGATGCTCATCGGTCTCGCGATGGTCGGCTCCATCGTCCGCCGGTCCGCGTCCCGCCGACGTTGATCGAACCTGCTGCCGCCGTGAAGCTGGTGGCAACAGGGTTACGGCGCGAAAGGGCCGCATCGCGGGGCGGTCGCGCTGTCAGCGCCTGATCTGCCCTGCCGCCACCGCATCATGTTGCCGCCCATCGCCAGCGCCGTCTCGTCGGCCGCCATGCCGGTGCGCAGCTGCACCGCCGACAAATCACCCCAGATCTCGATCGGCGAATCGCTTGAACGTGCAATCGCACGGTCATAGTCATCGGCTCCCGGATGGCATCGATCACCTGTTTGAGTTGAACGTGGTAAGCGGCCAGCCGGCCCACCTTGACGAGTTGACCGCAGCGTGCGCTTGTAGCGAGGCGCGCCGGATGCGGCCCTATGCTCGGGGCCTTCAAGGTATCGAGACCCATCCGAGATGACCGTCCAGCTCAAGAGCAAGCCCGCTGCCGCGGCCGTGCCGATCCACACCACCGATCGCGCCACCTTTGCCGCTGCGGCGGACAAGCTGCCGGCGGCCAAGCAGAGCTGGCTCGCTGCAATCGGCTTCAATGGTGCCGCCGACAGCCACGCGCTGCTGCCTGACGCCAGCGGCAAGTTGGCGGCGGTGTGGGCTGGCGTGCACGATGCGACGCACCCGTATGCGCTGTCGGCGCTGCCGCGCCAACTGCCACCCGGTGACTACCGGCTCGGTGATGCCGGCGGTGTCGATATGCAGGCCGAGGCTGCCGCGCTGTCGTGGGAACTCGGCGCCTATGTCTTCGACCTTTACAAACCAGCGCGTCGCGAAGCGTCCACGCTGCACCTGGCGAGCAGCGCAGCGGCCAGCCGCGGCGCCGTGATCGCCGCCGCGATCTGCGCGACGCGCGACCTCGTCACGACCCCGGCCGAACATATGGGCCCTGCAGAACTCGCCGCCGCGGTGCAGATGCTGGCCAAGCAGCATGGTGCCAAGTTCAAGCAGACTGTGGGCGACCCGCTGCTCAAGGCCGGCTTCCCCGCCGTGCATGCGGTCGGCCGTGCAGCGACACGCGCGCCGCGCTTGATCGAGCTGCGTTGGGGCAACCCCAAACATCCCAAGCTCACGCTCGTCGGCAAGGGTGTGTGTTTTGACAGTGGCGGCCTGGACATCAAGGGCGCCGACGGCATGCGGCAGATGAAGAAGGACATGGGCGGCGCGGCCAACACGATCGGCCTGGCGACGCTGGTGATGGCGCTGAAACTGCCGGTGCATTTGCACCTGGTGATCCCGGCGGTTGAAAACGCGATCGCCGGCAACGCTTATCGGCCGGGCGACGTGATCAAGACCCGCAAGGGCCTGCATATCGAGATCGGCAATACCGACGCCGAAGGCCGCGTCATCCTCTGCGACGCGATCGCCTACGCGGCTGAATCCAAACCCGACCTGATGATCGATATGGCCACGCTCACCGGCGCGGCGCGGGTCGCGCTCGGCGGGCAATTGCCGGCGCTGTTCTGCAGAGACACCACGTTGGCGCGTTCGCTCGTCGACCGCGGCATCGCGCTGCACGACCCGATGTGGCACATGCCGCTGTGGCGCGGCTATCACCTGCTCATCGAAAGTGACATCGCCGATATCGTCAATACCGGCCGCAGCCCGATGGCCGGGGCGATCAATGCGGCGCTGTTCCTTGAGGACTTCGTGCCCGCCGATTGCCCCTGGCTGCACATCGACCTGTTTGCCTGGAACGACCTGACGCGCCCCGGCCGCCCGATCGGCGGCGAGGCGCAGACGATCCGCACGTTGCTGGCGCATCTTGAAGAGCGGTTCGGTTCGTGAGTCTCGTGCCGATTCGCGATCAACAGCCATCATTTGCTGATCTGTCGCACTGACGGTTTCGGTCGCGTTGCAACGCTGCGCATCGCTGTGATTCCTCGGGCCAGCCAGCGCGGCAGGGCTGGTGGCGGCGCCTTCGTTCCCCGGCCCACGCTCGCGGGGGAGCGTTTCAGGTGACCCGACGCCGTGCCATCAAGAACGGCGTCGGTGACCCGCCAGTGTGGCGACCGCGAATGGGGCCTGCGCCCGAAGACACCATCACCACCCTGCGGTGACGACGGTGGTCCTTGCACAGAGGCCCCCGTCGATGTGGGCAGGCGGTTCGGGTGTGCGGGCGCAGGCCCCATTCGCGGTCGCCACAGCAGGTGGGTGCTGCGGCCGTGTTGATGAGGTGATCGTCCGGCCCATCGGGCGGTGCCCCGCGAGCGTGGGCCGGAGAACGCATGCCCCGGCCGCGTGCTGCGCGCGGTGTCGACCTTGAAGAACTCAGCGCAGAGGTCGCCGGCGCCGCAATGACGGGCTGCCGGTGGCGCGCTCGGTGTGACCGAACGCCAAACGGCATCAGTTCATCACAAAACCGCCGTTGACCGGCAGCAATTGACCGGTCACGAAGCGTGCGAGCCCGCTGAGCAGAAAGACCACCGAGCCGGTGACGTCGTCGGGGGTCTGGTCGCGTTGCAAGGCGCGCTGCTCGCGGTAGAGACGCTGCCGGTGTTCGGGCACGTATTGTGTCGCTTCGACCATCGTCAAGCCCGGCGCCACCGAGTTCACGGTGACGCCGCTGTCGCCGAGTTCGCGGGCAAGGG
>JANPDN010000150.1:0-22852 GCA_031431555.1 Rubrivivax sp. | reverse complement strand
GACGGCTTCGATGCCCGCCAACATGGCCGCGGTCTGCGCGCCATGTTTGCCCGAACCGATGCCCAGGTGGTGGTCGGCGGGGCGCAGCCCGAGTTCGTCGAAGAAGACGGCCGACATGTTGGTGTCGTAGTGCTGGCCGGTGTGCAGCAGCACCTCTTCATGCCCACACGTCGCAAGCGCCCGGCTGACTGGTGCGGCCTTGATGAACTGCGGCCGCGCGCCGACGATGGTGAGGACTTTAGACAAGGCAGTGCCGACCATCGTTGGCCGACGCGGGCCGACAGCCTTCGATCGGTTTCGCGGCCCGAAGCAGCGTCGGGTCGGGTGCGATCAAAAGGGTGACGGTGGACTCGCTCGACATCGGGTGCAACCAAAAGTTGGCTCGATGCTAGGGGCGCGGCGTACAAAATGATTCCCCGCAACTGCGGGGTTAGGCATTCCGACCGTGACCTAGTTGGCGTCGTGTCGCCCGCATCGAATCGCAGTCGCCACACAGGGTTGGCAGGCATGCGCCCGACCCCCATCGAGCCCACGCAGGGGGGCGATCAGAAGCGGGTAAAAGCAGCGCTGAAGCGCTGGGGTTCAGAAGCGCGCGATCGTGGCGCTCAGCGCAGCACGCTCTTCTGCGGGCGCGGCGGCTCGCGCAGCCACGCCAACGCCAGCGCGCCCAGCAACGCTGGCAGGACCAGCGTCGAATGCCTTGGCGAGGTTTGGATGAAGCCGGCGACAAAAAACATGTGCACCAGATAGACCGCAGCTGCCGCATCGGCAAAACCCAGCGGCCGACGGCGCAGAACGTGCGACACAAAGCGCCACAAAAAGGCCACGACGAGGCCCAGCATCAGCAGCACATAGACGGCGCGCAACAAGGTCTCGGCGCCGATCAATGCATAGTGCTCGGCGCGCAGGTCCTTCAGGTCGACGCCAAGGCGTTCGGCCTCCTTGATGGCGTACCAGTTCACGCTCAGCGATGCCGCCTGTTTGAAGCGCTCCACCGCCAGACTCATCAGCATGCTGTCTTCAGGCGTGGGTGCCCAGATCAGGCGCATGTTCGGGACATAAAAACCTTGCAACAGCATCACCCGCCAGCCGTACACAACACGCTTGGCAAATGCCCAGGGGTGAGCAGCGATCGCTTGCTTGAAGGCGTCTTTGAGATACAGCTCGCCAGCCAACGTCGGCGCCGATTTGGCACCGACTTTGTCTTGCACCAGCTTGTCGACGAAGTCGTCGTTCAAGACCACGCCCCAAGGGTTGTTGGGCAACACGCCGAGGCCGAGGTAATACGATGCGCTGGAGTTGGACGACGTCAGCCGGTACTCGCCCGTGGTGGCATGGGTGTAGATCGACCATGGCACCAACGCCACAAAAGTGACGGCCAGGAAAACTGCGGCGCGAACCGCACGCTGCAGCCAAGTCGAGCCGGCGATCAACGGTGCAGCGGCGACGATCGCGATTGCCAGCAGCAGCGTGATGAGCAGGAACTCGGTGCGGATATTCGCCGCGATGCCAAAGGTGAGCGCACTGGCCAGGGTCCAGGGCAGCCAACGATCGCTGTCCAGCGAGCGCCAGAGCAAGCAGGTCGCAGCCAGGCCCAGGATGCAGGCCATCGAGTTGCTGTAGTACGAAGCTGCCACGGCGAACCACGGCGCCATCGCAAGCGCCAGCAGCACAGCAAAACCGTGGCCCGACCGCCAGCCTGCGACCACCGGCAGCTTGCGTGTCAGGGTGTGGAACCAGAAGCCGGCGACAACCACAGCCCCGACCGCTTGCAGCCAGATCAGCGAGGGGCCGAACAAACCGGCGAGCAGCGAAAAACCCCAGATCGGGTAGGCCGGGACTTCGGGCGCGACACCAGCCAGCAGCTTCTGCCCGGCCTGCAAGTGGTCGTCCCACACCGACCCCGGCGCCATCGACAAGGCGCAATAGGTGCCGATGGCGCTGAGCAATGCGCTGACCGCCAAGAAGGTATTGAGTTGCGCACGCCTGGCGCGATCGGACGGGGAATTCATCGACAGTTTGTGAGTGCTTGAGAGTAGCCAGAGTCAGCGGCAGGATCTTAGGGGCCGATGCTCGTCGCGACCCCCCGCAGGCCCGGGATTACAGCGGCCCGCCCCCGTGTCCGAGGGGAGGGTCGGTGCAGCACTATGTGAACTACGCCGCAGTTCAGGCGATGCTGCGAACCTCGCCCGCACCGACCAGGTTGCTGACGCAGCGGCCGCAGATCGTCGGGTGCTCGGCGCTGGCGCCGACATCAGCGCGCCAATGCCAGCAGCGCTCACACTTTTTGTCCGATGATGGCGTCACAATGACCTGCAGCTCCGCGCCCGGCACGAGTTGCGCGGCCGAGGTGATGAAGACAAACTTCAGCTCGTCGCCGAGTGTGGCCAGCAACGCGCGATCGGCCTCGTTGGCGGCCAACGTGACCGTTGCCTGCAACGACGAGCCCAGGCCGCCGGCACTTCGAACCGCTTCGAGCTCCTTGTTCACGACATCGCGGATCTCGCGCACCCGCGCCCATTTGTTGATGAGCATTTCATCGGCGGCATCGAAGGCCACAAAGGTCTCGGTGAAGATCGACGGCGTATGGCCGACCAGGCCCCAGGCTTCTTCAGCGGTGAAGCTCAGGAACGGCGCCATCCAGCGCAGCATCGCCTGCGATAGTTGCCACAACGCGGTCTGCGCGCTGCGCCGCGCAAGCGATTTCGGCGCAGTGGTGTAGAGGCGATCCTTCAACACGTCGAGATAAAACGCGCCGAGGTCTTCTGAACAATAGTTCTGCAACTTGGCGACGACCGGGTGGAACTCGAAGACCTCGTAGTGCGCCAACAGTTCGGCCTGCACCTGCGCCGCGCGGGCGATGGCGTAGCGGTCGATCTCCAACATCTGCGCCAATGGCACCGCGTCTTTGGCTGGGTCGAAGTCGGCGGTATTGGCGAGCAAAAAACGCAGCGTATTGCGGATGCGCCGATACGCGTCGACCACCCGCGCCAGGATCTTGTCGTCGATGCTCAGGTCGCCCGAATAGTCGGTGGCCGCACACCACAGACGCACGATCTCGGCGCCGAGCTGGTTGCACACGGTGCGCATCTCGACGAAGTTGCCGAGCGACTTGCTCATCTTGCGGCCCTGGCCGTCGACCGCAAAGCCGTGCGTGAGCAGGCCACGATAGGGCGCGCGGCCTTCCAGCGCGCAGCCGATCAGCAGCGCGCTGTGAAACCAGCCGCGATGCTGGTCGTGGCCTTCGAGATAGAGGTCGGCCTCGGGGCCGGTGCTGTGGTAGCCCAGGTCGCCGGCCGGGCCGCGATGGCTGCCCTTGAGCACATGCGCGAAGGTCGAGCCCGAGTCGAACCAGACATCGAGGATGTCGTTGCTCTTGGCGTAGTTTTCCGCCGAATGTTCGCCATCTGAGCCGAGCCAGTCTGCCGCGTCGAGCTGGCTCCAGGCTTCGACACCACCGGCCTCGACGAGCGTGGCCGCGCGCTCCATCAAAACCAGCGTCTCGGGGTGCAGCTCGCCGCTGACCTTGCGCAAAAACAGCGGCAACGGCACGCCCCAGTTGCGCTGCCGGCTGATGCACCAGTCGGGGCGATTGGCGATCATGTCGCGTAACCGCGCGCGGCCGTTCTCCGGGAAGAAGTCGGTCGCGTCGATGGCTTCGAGCGCGGTCTGGCGCAGCGTCTTGGGCGCCTTGTCAACGGTGCAGACGCCGTCGCCTTCGTCCATGCGCACGAACCATTGCGCGGCGGCGCGGTAGATCACGGGCGTCTTGTGGCGCCAGCAATGCGGGTAGCTGTGATCAAGCTTCGAGGTGCTGAGCAAGCGGTCGCTCTGGGCCAGCACTTCAACGATGCGCGGGTTGGCTTTCCAGATGAACAGGCCGCCAAACAGCGGCAGCTTGTCTTCGTAAACACCATTGCCCTGCACCGGGTTCAGGATCTGCTCATGGTCCATGCCATGCGCGATGCAGGACTGGAAGTCTTCGACACCGTAGGCCGGCGCCGAATGTACGATGCCGGTGCCGTCTTCGGCGGTCGCGTAGTCGGCCAGGTAGACCGGTGCCAGGCGTGCATAACCGGGGTCGGTCTGCGCCAGCGGGTGATGGAAATTCAAGCCAGCGAGTTTTTCACCGAGCACACTGCCGACGATCTGGCCTTCGATGCCATAACGCGCGAGGCATTTGTCGACCAGTTGCGTGGCCAGCAACAAGAGCCCGCGTTTGGTGTCGACGAGTGAATATTCCAGCGCCGGGTTCAGGTTCAGCGCCTGGTTGGCCGGGATCGTCCACGGCGTGGTGGTCCAGATCACGGCATAGGCGGGCTGCAACAGCGCGGCCAGGCCGAAGGCGGCGGCCAGCTTGGCGGGCTCGGCACAGAGAAAAGCAACATCCACCGTCGGCGAGACCTTGTCGGCATATTCGATCTCGAACTCGGCCAGCGAGGAGCCGCAGTCAAAACACCAGTACACCGGCTTGGCGCCGCGGTAGACAAAACCGCGCTCGAACAATCGCTTGAGCACGCGCATCTCGCCGGCCTCGTTGCCGAAGTCCATCGTGCGGTACGGATGTTCCCAATCCCCGAGCACCCCCAGGCGCTGGAAATCGGCCATCTGCTGCGCGATCTGCTCGGTCGCAAAAGCGCGGCTCTTGGCCTGCACCGCGTCGCGCGGCAGGCCGCGGCCATGCAGTTTTTCGATCGCGTTTTCGATCGGCAGGCCATGGCAGTCCCAACCCGGCACATAACGCGCGTCGAAGCCGGCCAGCTGCTTGGACTTGACGACCATGTCCTTCAGGATCTTGTTCACCGCATGGCCGATATGCAGCTTGCCGTTGGCATACGGCGGGCCGTCGTGCAACACGAACAGCGGCGCGCCATGGCGGGCATCGCGCAGGCGTTTGTACTGGCCCGGGCTTTGCTCAGTGCCGGCCCAAGCCGCGATCCAGCCCGGCTCGCGTTTGGGCAGGTCGCCGCGCATTGGGAACGGCGTGTCAGGCAAGTTCAGGGTCTTGCGGTAGTCGGTCGCGGGGCTGTCTTTGGTGGTCATGATGGCGTCGGTGATGTCCGTGGCACAACGAATTGCGCGGTCAACTCAAGAGGCTGCTGCACTGACTTTGCGGCAGGCGCGTCGGGCGCGTCGCGCATTCGGCAACGAGGCGCGGCGACAAGCCGCACTGAGCGGCGGGCTCAGGGGCGAATTCGGTCGCGCGTGCACTGCCGGCGCGTGGCGGCATGCGCCCGCGTCGGCCAAAGGTGAACAGGGATCAAAGCCATGCGCCGATTCTACCGGCGGCTCGCTGGCCAGGCCGCCCCAAGGTGCAGCGGCAGAATGCCTCGATCCAAAATCTCGCCCGCAGCCCGCGCATGAATACGACCGAACTTTTCTTGATCGCGATGTTGATCGTCTTCGCGTTGCCCTATCTGGTTTGGCGGCTCGGCCGCACCGAGTACTGGGCACCGCTGGTGGTGGTGCAGATTGTCGCCGGCATCGTGCTCGGCCCCGGCGTGCTCGGCGCGCTGCTGCCGGGTTACTACAACTTTGTCTTCACGCCGGCGGTGATCCAGAGCTTGAACGGCGTGGCCTGGTGGGCGGTGATCTTGTTCGTCTGGATCGCCGGCGTCGAACTCGATCTCAGCCAGGCCTGGAAGTACCGCCTGGAGAGTGGCATCACCGCCGGGCTGGCGCTGGGCGTGCCGCTGGTGCTGGGCTGCGCCGCGGCGGTCGTGATGATGGCGGCCACGCCGGGCTGGGTCGGCGCGCAGGCGCAGACCTGGCAGTTTGTCGCCGGCATCGGCATGGCCTGCGCGGTGACGGCGCTGCCGATATTGATCTTGCTGATGGAAAAGTTGGAGATCCTGCGCCAGCCGATCGGCCAGCGCATCCTGCGTTATGCCAGCCTCGACGACATCGCGATCTGGGGCGTGCTCGCGGTGATCCTGATGGACTGGCAGCGCATCGGCAAGCAGGTCTTGTTCCTGGCCGCGTTTGCGCTGCTCGCGCTGCTGCTGCGCCGTGGCTTGCCGCGCCTGCCCGAGCGCGACCGCTGGTATCTGTCGCTGGTGTGGCTGCTGGCCTGCGCGCTGGGCGCTGACTGGTGCGGCCTGCACTTCATGGTCGGCGCATTTTTGGCCGGCGCGGTGATGGACGCGCATTGGTTCAACCAGGACCGCATGGACCTGCTGCGCCACCATGTGCTGCTGGTGTTGATGCCGGTATTTTTCTTGAGTACCGGGCTGCGCACGCAGTGGGATGTCGGCGGCTGGCTGGTCTTTGCCGCCGCGGCCTGGCTGCTGCTGGCCAGCGTCGTGGGCAAGCTCATCGGCGTGCACCTTGCCGGGCGCATCTTGAAATGGCAGCCGGGCGAGGCCGGCCTGATCGGCTGGCTGTTGCAGACCAAGGCGCTGATCATGATCATCTTTGCCAACGTCCTGCTCGACAAGGCGCTGATCACCAACACCACTTTCACCGCGCTGCTGCTGATGGCGGTGGCGAGCACGATGCTCACGGTACCGATGGTGACGCCGATGCTGCGGCGCCTGGCCGCGGTGGTGGCGCGGCGCAGTTAGCGGCGCCGCGCGCCGCCGAGCGCCGTCACGCCGCTTGCTCGCGCCAGAAGCCCAGCTTCTCTTGGGCGACGCGGTCGGAATAAGAAAAGAGCACCAGGTCGCCGGCATCGCCAGCGGCATGCAGCGTGTAGCTCATCCAGCCCGGCACCACGACGACATCGTGCGGGGTCAGCGGCAGGCGCAGTTCTCCCGCGGAGTCGCCGTCACGGCCGGCGATCCGAATCTCGCCGCGGCCTTCAGCAACGATGAAGACCATGCTGTCCGACGAGCGATAGGGCCGCGTCGAAAAACCGGCCGGCAGCAGCCGGATCATGGTCGCCATCGTCGGCATCGCCCAGCCGCCGTCGATCGGGTTGACGTAGCGCATCAGGTGGCCCTGGTGGGCATCGGGCGCGCCGGCCTGGGCCAGCGCATGCAGTGCTTCGCGGGTGCGGCCGTACGGATAGTTGAAGACCGGTGAGTTCAACGAGCCATGCCGGTAACCGACCGGCAACAGGCCGCTGCCGTAGCGGGCCAGCGCGTCGCCGCCGGGCCGCGTGACGGCGGCAACCCGCGTGTGGTGGTCTTCGCGGAAGGTGCTGCCGAAAAAGTGTGTGATCGGGATGTCCAGGCCGTCGAGCCAGACCATCGGCCCGCTGCCCTGGTGGCCATGGTGGTGCCAGGTCCAGCTTGGCGTGATCACAAAGTCACCCGGCTGCATCAGCGTTTCTTCGCCATCGACCGCCGTGAACGCGCCGCTGCCTTCGACGATAAATCGCAGCGCACTTTGGGTGTGGCGGTGCGCGGGCGCAACTTCGCCGGGCATGATCAGTTGCAGGCCGGCATACAGCGTCTGCGTGATCTGCGAGCTGCCCGTGAGGCCCGGGTTCTCCAGGATCAGCACCCGGCGCTCAGCTTCCGCGGCGCTGATATGCAACGCCGACTCGAGCACATACGGCCGCACCTCGTCATACGCCCAGCGGTGCGGCACACCCA
This sequence comes from Rubrivivax sp., assembly GCA_031431555.1. Taxonomy (GTDB): domain Bacteria; phylum Pseudomonadota; class Gammaproteobacteria; order Burkholderiales; family Burkholderiaceae_C; genus Rubrivivax. The sequence goes on along the minus strand of JANPDN010000150.1, from coordinate 15,314 downwards.
CCGGTGTCGGCGCCAGCGGCACCAGGGACTTCAGCCGCGTCCACAGCGGCGCCATATGTTGCGGGTCGATGCGCTGGTAGTAGTCCTCGCGGGTTTCTTGGCTGGTGCCCGGCGTACCCGGTATGCGCGGCGCGCCTGCGCCGGGTTCGATAGCGTGGTTCATCAATCGTCCCTCCAACAAATACAGATCAGCCGGCGAGGCAGTTTTCGACCCGCCAGCCGTAGAGCCATTCCAGCGCATCGTAAAAGCGCTCAGGCGTGCGGCCGCGCCAGAGATCGTTGCGCACCAGGCGCTCGACATCCTTGGCGTGGAAGATGCGGCCCATCTCGCGTGCCGACAGCACCACGCGTGCGGTGCGCGCCACACGCGAGCGTTGGTAGAGCGCAAAGGCGCGGTGGAAGTCGTTGTCGCTCAAGCGCAGCGCCTCGCCCAGCGTCACCGCATCTTCCATCGCCATGCAGGCGCCTTGGGCCAGGTATTGCAGGGTCGGGTGCGCGGCGTCGCCAAGCAGAGAGACGCGGCCAAAGGTCCATTGCAAAATCGGCTCGCGGTCGGCGGTGGCCCAGCGTTTCCAGTCTTTTGGCAGGTCGATCAACTGGCGCGCCCGCGCGCAGATGCCGGTGAAATAACTCTGCACTTCTTCGCGGCTGCCTTCGCGCACGCTCCAGGTTTCGACGTCGCGGCTGTGGAAAGTGACGACCACGTTGTACTGCTCGCCACCACGCAGCGGGTAGTGCACGAGGTGGCAGTTGGGCCCGACCCAGATCGCCGCAGCGTTCCAGCGCAGATCAGTCGGGAAGTCGTTTTTCTCGACCACCGCGCGGTAGACCACATGCCCCGACACCCGCGCCGGGTCGCCGACAAACTGGTCGCGCACTGCCGACTTCACCCCGTCAGCGCCGATCAGCGCAATGCCACGGTGGCGGCCACCGCGGTGGTCGATCACGGTGACGCCGGCCTCGTCTTGCTCGACGCGCTCGACCTGAGTCGACGTCAAGATCTGAATGCGCTCGCTGGTCAGCGCAGCTTCGAGCAGGCTGCCATGCACATCGGCGCGGTGGATCACCGCGTAGGGGTTGCCGAAGCGGGCGCGGAATTCAGCGCCAGTCGGGATGCGGCCGACGCAGGTTTCGTCCAGCGCATCGTGCATCACCATCTCGTCGGTGAAGACCGCGCGCGAGCGGGCGACCTCGCCGATGCCGAGTGCGTCGAAGGCCGCAAACCCGTTGGGCCCGAGCTGGATGCCGGCGCCGATCTCTCCGAGCTGCGGCGCTTGTTCGAGCACCTTCACCGACAAACCGCGCCGCACCAGCGCCAGCGCGGTGGCAATGCCGCCGATGCCACCGCCGGCCACGATGACGTGGTCAGCGGAAGAGTTCGTATTGATCGACATGGGGCGGGTTTGATGCGGGGTGGCGGCGAGTGGCACTTCGGGAGTCTCTGGGCCCGGGAAGGCGAGCAGTGACGACAAGCATGCTGATTGCCGGCGGCGAGCGGTTGGCCGTCTTCCAGCTGGTGATGCTACTTTGTCGCTTGCGCCTTGCGCCCTGCGTCTCGGCGCGGGCCCGCGGGCGGTACGGCGCCGGGGCTCCGAGTGCTTGCCCTGCGCTTCGCTGCGGGTGCCCTGCGATGCTCGGTCTTCTGGCCCCGCCGCATAACTCGCTACGTTCGCTGCGCTCTCTGCGCTCAAACACATGCGGCGAGTCGGATCACGAAGCGCGCGGGTACGCGCGCCGCCAGAAGCCCTGTGCTTCTCGGCTGCGCACAGTCGCCCCAGCGCCGCACCGCCCTCGGGCCTGCAAGCACTGGTGGTGCCCGACGGTTCGAGGTCAAAAATCGATGCCTTGCTCGCGCCACTGGCCAAACGCACCGTCGAAGTCAACAATTTCGAGCCTGCGCTGACGCTCCAAACGCGAGCTGCCAAACCGACGGCCGAAGTCAGCCTCCCAGCCAAGCCTTCGCATCGAGCACATCCTGCGCGATGCCCTCACGCAGCGCGGCCATCGACGCGTAATGCCGCTCGTCGTGCAGCTTGTGCAGCAGGTCCACCTGCACCAGCTTGCCGTAACCGCCTTCGGCCCCGATTTCAGCCGGCCATTGCAGGCAATGCGCTTCGAGCAACACGCGGCCGGCATCTTCGACCGTCGGCCGCACGCCCAGGCTGGCGACAGCGGGCAGCGGTGCGGCGCCCAGGCCGTGCACCCGTGCGACGAAGATGCCCATCGCGGCCGGGCGGGGGTGGCCAAAGCGCAGGTTCAGCGTGCGGCAGCCGAGGTCGCGGCCGAGTTTGCGGCCGTGCACTACACGCGATGTGATGCTGTAGGGCCGGCCGAGCAGCGCGGCGGCCCGGGCCATGTCGCCGGCCGCCAGCGCGGCGCGCACGGCCGAGCTCGAAACGCGCAGGCCGTGCACTTCGTAGCTCATCATGCGCGCGACATCGAAGCCGTCAGCACCTCCTGCGGCGCCGGCCGCGTCGAGCATCGCGTAGTCTCCGGCGCGGCGCGCGCCGAAGCGGAAATCGTCACCCACGAGAACGACTTTGGCGTTCAAACCGAGCACCAGGATCTTGTCGATGAAAGCGGCCGCGGGCAGCGTCGCCAGGGTTTCGTCGAAGCGCAGCACGACAACCCGGTCGACGCCGCAGCGCTGCAACTCCGCGACCGAATCGCGCAGCGTCGAGATCCGCGCCGGGGCAAGCTCGGGCGTGCCGGCGCGGCGGGCGAAGAAGTCGCGTGGGTGCGGCTCGAAGGTCAGCACGCAGGTCGGCACGCCACGGTGCCGCGCCTCGCTGGCCAGCAGCGCCAGCATCGCCTGGTGGCCGCGGTGCACGCCGTCAAAATTGCCGATCGTCAACGCGCAGCCGGCGGTGTGGCGAGCGTGGAGTGGCGGGAGGCCGCGGAATACCTGCATGACGGGGATTATCGCGACGCCGGCTTGCGTTTCTGCGGCGGCGCCGCAGCCGCAAGGTGCCGGCTAGAACACCGTATCGCTGGCCAGCCAGCACCATTCGCCGGGGGCGATGTGGGTGGGAATAGTGACCGCGCCAAAAGCGCTGCGGTGCAGGGCCTCGACGCGGTTGCCGGCGGCGGCGACCATGCGTTTGACCTGGTGATATTTGCCTTCGGTCAGCGTCAGCCGCAGGGTGTGCGCGCCGGTGTCGTTGGGCGTCAGTTCACAGGCGGCAGCACGCACCAGCACCGGCTCGTCGTCGAGCACCACGCCGTCGAGCAAGGCGCGCAGCTGGCGCTCGTCGACCGCATGTTTGCAGGTCACTTCATAGACCTTGGGCACATGCTTTTTGGGCGATGTCAGCCGGTGGATCAAGTTGCCGTCGTCGGTCAGCAGCAGCAGGCCGGTGGTGTCTTCGTCGAGCCGGCCCACCGGCTGCACGCCACGCACGCGCAGTGGCATCGGCAGCAGGCTCATCACGCTCGGATGATGTTTCGGCTTGGCCGAACATTCGTAACCCGCGGGTTTGTGCAGCAGCACCAGCGCGTGCTCGCGCCAGGGCCAGTCGCGGCCGTCGACATTGAAGACCAGGCCCTCGGTATCGAAGATTTCCTCGGGGTCGTCGCAGACCCGGCCGCCCACCGAGACGATGCCCGAGAGCACCCGCGAGAGACATTCGCGGCGCGAGCCGAAGCCCTGCCCGTAGAGCACCGCGGCGATGCCGATGCGGCCGCCGCGTACCGCTTTTTTGGCGTTCGACATCTTGGCCGCTTCAGTCGTGAAATTCGAGCACGACGATGCGGTTCTCGCGCGCCGGCCAGGCGCCGACGATCAACGATTTGAGTGGGACGAGCAGGGTCGGGCGTGTGATCATTGGCGAGGTTCCTCGATCTTCAAATCGCTGGGTGTCGGTTCGGCATCGCTGCGGGCAGGTCCCGCGCGGCAGGCAAATGCGGATCGGCGATCCCGGTAGCGGCCCAGACCGCATTGCGGATCGCACGCGACACGACTTCGGCGGCCATCGCGCCGAGTGCGCTCATATCGCCAGGCAGGCCGGCGCTGCCGGTGGCCAGCGCAAACAGCGTATCGCCGTCGTTCATCGAGATCGGGTTGATCGCCCGCGACAGGCCGTGGTGCGCCAGCGAAGCAAGTTTGTTTGCCGCTGCTTTGGAAAGTTGGGCATCGGTGGCGACGACGCCGATCGTCGTTGCTGATCCTGCTGCCCCAGCCGTGCCGGCCATCGCGCCGGTGATGCGCGCCGGCCCGTCGCCGGCGAGCAGGGCGTCGAGACTGCGCAGCAGCGACCGGCCGTCTGCACTGCGCAAGCCGGCGATGACCTGGCCGTCGGCATCGATGACGTCGCCGATCGCATTCACGGCGACGAGCGCGGCGACGGTGATCGCACCGACTCGCAGCGATGCCGAACCGATGCCGCCTTTCATCGCGCGCTCGATGCCGAAGAGTTTGCCGACGCTGGCGCCGGCGCCGGCGCCAACGCTGCCTTGGGCGACGGCGTCGGCGCTGGCCGCGGCGCAGGCTGCATAACCGGCCGCGGCATCGGGGCGCAGCGTCGGGTCGCCGAGCCAGAAATCGAAGAGCACCGCAGCGGGCACGATCGGGACCCTGATCGATCCTGGCGCATTGCCGGCCGACCCCGCCCGCTGCGCCGGCCCGACGACCAGCCCATGCCCGTTTTGATCGAGCCAGCGCATCACGCCGCCGGCGGCATCGAGGCCAAAGGCGCTGCCGCCGGTGAGCAGCAGCGCGTGCACCTTGTCGACGACGTTCTCTGATTTCAGCAAATCGGTCTCGCGCGTGCCCGGCGCGCCGCCCCGGACATCGACGCCGCAGACCACGCCCGATTCGCAGCGTACGACGGTGCAGCCGGTCGGCCGGCGGGTGTCGGTGAAGTGGCCGACCTTGAGGCCGGCGATATCGGTCAGGCTACCGGGATATTGCATGCCGGCGATTGTGGCGGCTGTGACGTGGCTGCTGGCGCGGCGGCTGCCTGGGGCGCCGACTTCGCTGCCACGCTCATTGCGCCGCTGCGGCATGCCGGCGCAGCAACGCCGCCAGGTTGTCCATCAGATAGGGTTTGGCGAGGTGGTCGTCCATGCCGGCGTTGATGCAGGCGCGGCGGTCTTCGTCGGCGGCGTTGGCGGTGACGCCGATGATCGGCAGGCGCTTGCCGGTCTCGGCGGCGCGCCAGCGGCGGGTGGCTTCCCAGCCATCGAGCCGCGGCATATGGCAGTCCATCAAGACGGCGCTGTAGTGCGACTTGGCCATCGCGTCCAGTGCCTGCTGACCGTCGGCGGCGACGTCGGTTTTCACGCCGAGCAGATGCAGCATGCTGCGCGCGACGAGGGCGTTGACCTCGTTGTCGTCGACGACCAGCACGCGGCCGATATTCATCGGTGCCAGGCTGGTTGGCGGGTCGCGTCTTGCCCGCGGCGGCAGCGTGACATCCGCTGCGGCGGGGCCCAACTCTGCCGGCCGCGTGGGTTCGCTGCGCGCAGCGCGGGCCGGGTCGGCCGGCGCTTCGCGCACCAGCAGCGTGAAGCTGAAAACGCTGCCCACGCCGGGTGTCGACACACAGCTCACGTCGCCGCCCATCGCCCGCGCGAGCCGGCGCGAAATCGTCAAACCCAGGCCGGTGCCTGGCAGCGCGCCGAGTTGCGTGCCTTGCTCGAAGGCTTCGAAGATGCGTCCGATCTGCTCTGGCGCGATGCCCGGCCCGCTGTCGTGCACGTCAAAGCGCAGCAGGCCCGGGGCCGGCGCCTTGACCTCGAGCAAGACCTCGCCGCGCGCGGTGAATTTGATCGCGTTGCCGAGCAGGTTGTGCAGCACCTGCTTGATGCGCGACGGGTCACCGACGGCACGCCGCGGCATACCGGGGGCATGCACCACGCGCAGGCGCAGGGCGCGATCGTTGGCCATGCCCGACTGCAACTCGGCGACTTCGCCGACCACCTCCTTGATCACAAACTCGGTCTGCTCGATGACAAGCTTGTCGAACTCGATGCGCGAGAGGTCGAGCAGGTCGCCGATGACGCGGTTCAGGTGCCGTGCCGAGCGCTGCACGATCTCGATGCGGCGGCGCTGCTTGGGTTCGCGCGATTCGGCGTGCATCACCTGCGCCATGCCCAGGATGCCGTTCAGCGGGGTGCGCATTTCGTGGCTGACGACGGCCAGAAAGCGGCTCTTGGCCTGGTCCGACGACTGTGCCGCGGCAAGCGCGTGTGCACGCTCTTCGGCGATGACTGCGTTCTCGAAACGCAGCCGCAGCGTCATGACATGGCGGTCGTGGCTGCGCCAGGCTTCGGACAACAACACGCCGAGATAGATGCAGGTCGACACCGCGATCGCGACGCCCGCGAGGCTGCCGTCGAACAAGAAATACAGCGCCATCGGCCCCAGCGTGGCGAGCGTGAAGATCAGCGTCGACGGCAGGTGGGTGATGGTGGTGTAGACGCCGATCGACGAGACCCCCACCAGGCCGGCCATCAACAACGCAAACGGCAGGCCCGTGGCATGGGGACCGAAGACCACCAGCATCGCCGCCCAGCTCAGTGCATCCACACCCATCAGCAGTTGGTAACGTCCGGTCCAGTAGCGGATTTTCTGGCGCCGCCGCGGATCGGCGCCGAAGCGGCGGGCGTCGGTGGCACGCCAGAAGCCGATCAGCAACTTGAGCGCGAACCAAAGGCCGGCCGCCAGCGCCGGCACGAAGGAACTCACCAGCAGCGCGATGACCGCGGCGAAGCCCACTCCCGCCCAGACCGACGGCGGCGTGGCCGCGTACATCGCCTCGATCAGCTCGAAGCGGGTCCGCTCGTCGACATCGGCGCTGAAGTCGCCGGTGGATTCGGCGTCGGTGCCGGCCCGGCGGCCGGCGTCAGGCAGACGCATCGGGCACACCTCCGAAGCACGTCTTCAGCCGACGAGTAGCGCTCGATTCGGCGGTTCGGGTGCAGCGGCCCGGTCTTGATTTGTGCATGTCGTCACTGTAGCGGCATCGTGTTGGCTGACTGGTCAAGTCACACCGGCTGCCGGCCCTTAGACTGCGGCGCCGCCCAAGCTACGGCGACTTTGAAGAACCATGCCCAAATCGGATTCAGGCGTTGCGGTGATGTTGAAGGTCGACGCGCAGGCCGTCGTGCGGGCGCTGACGGCCGGTGCGATCGGCCTCGCGCTGGCGCATGTCGGGGTTCACCTGGCCAATGCCGGGCTCGGTGTGAGGTCGATCGAGACCTCGGGCTTGCGGCGGTTTTTCGATCTGGGTGCCGAGGCCAACCTGCCGACGTTTTTTGCAGCACTATTGTTATTGCTCGTCGCGGCGCTTCTGGTTGTCGTCGCGCTCGGCGAAACCCAACGCCAGGGGCGCGATCGCCGGCACTGGTGGGGTCTCGCGATCGGGCTGCTGTTCTTGAGCTTCGATGAGGCCGCGATGATCCACGACGGGCTTGTCGGCCCGGTACTGACCCAGTGGTTTGGCCGCGGCGACGGGGTTCTTTACTTCAACTGGTACAAGCTTTACCTGCCCGCCGCGGTGTTGCTCGCGCTGGTCTATGTGCCGTTCCTGCAGCGCCTGCCGCGCCGGACCGCGCTGCGCTTTCTTGTCGCCGCAGGTGTTTTTGTTGGCGGTGCGGTTGGATTCGAAATGCTCGAGGCCTACCTGACCAGCCACCAACTCACGGGCATCAACCTGGTGCGCCTGTTCGAGGAGAGCGCCGAGATGCTCGGTGCCGTGCTCGCGGTGCGGGCGCTGCTGCTGCACCTGGCGGCTGACGCCGTCATTCTCAACATCGCCTTCAACTCCGGGAGGGCTGGTTCAGCCGGTCCAGGCGCCGACCACGACCATCCGGCCCGGTGAACTTCGGCGCACCCTGCCGGGGCAGCACGCTGCAACCCGCGCCGGCCGCGCGGCCGTATCAGGCAAAGACGCCGGCCGTGTCCTGCATCCGCGCGCTGACCTCGCCCAGGTGGTGCAGGGTATCGCCGAAGCTCATTTCGAGCATCGTCAGGCGCTTGAAATAGTGGCTCGCGATGTACTCGTCGGTGACGCCGATGCCGCCGTGCAGCTGGATGCATTGCTGGCCGACAAAACGCATCGACTGGCCGAGTTGCACCTTGGCCTGCGACAGCGCACGCCGCCGTGCGGGAGTCGCGTCGCCAAGTTTGAGGCTCGCAAAATAGCTCATCGAGCGGCCGAGTTCGAGCTGCATCTTGACGTCGGCAATGCGGTGGCGCAGCGCCTGAAAACTTGCCAGCGTGGCGCCGAACTGCTTGCGCGTATTCATGTACTCGACGGTGATCGCCACCAGCCGGTCCATCAAGCCGACGGCTTCGGCGCAGGCAGCAGCGATGCCGACATCGGCGGCAAATTCGAGCAGCGCACCGCCGTCGGCAGTGATCAAGGTCGCCGGGCTGTGGCTGAGTTGCAGCTCGGCCGCACGCGCGCCGTCCTGCGTCGGGTAGCCGCGCACGCCAACGCCGCTGGCCGAGCGTTCGACGACAAACAGGCCAATGCCTGACACATCGTCGTCGGCACCGCTGACGCGCGCCGGCACGATGAACGCATCGGCTTCGTCGCCGGCCGGCACCAGGCTCTTGGCGCCGCTGATCACGTAGCCGCTGCCGGACGCAAGCGCACGCGTGGTGACGTGGTGCAGCCGGTAGCGCGCACCGCGTTCCTGGTGCGCCAGCACGACCAGCACCTCGCCGCTGGCGATGCGCGGCAGCCAGGCGGCTTGCACCGCGGCGGGCGCAGCGCCGAGCAGGGTCGGCGCGATCAGCGCACCGGCGGCGTAGGGCGCGTTGACCAGGCCGCGGCCGAGCTCTTCCATCACCACCATCGCCTCGACCGCGCCGCTGCTCTGCGCGTTGGCCATGCCGCCATGGGCTTCGGCAATCGCGACGCCGGCCAGGCCGAGATCGGCCAGTTCGCGGTAGACCTCGCGGGTGCGCCCGCCGGCCTTGGCGATGCCATGCCGGCGTTCGAACGAAAAGCCTTTTTCGACCCAGCGCGCCACCGCGTCGCGCAATGAAACCCGGTCGTCGGAAAATTCAAAGTCCATGATCGTGTCTTTCGTTGGGATGGGAGCGCGTGAGCCGCAGGCTCAGCTTCCCAAAACGGTTTGCGCGACGATGTTGCGCTGGACTTCGTTGCTGCCGCCGTAGATGGACGTCTTGCGGTAGTTGAAGTAGGTGCCGGCCAGCGGCGCGCAATGCGCAGCACCACCCGGCCAGGTGCCGCCCAAGGCCTGGTCGCCCTGCCAGCCGGCATCCATCGCCTCGCGGATATAGGGCAGGCTGAAGGGGCCGGCGGCGAGCATCATCAGCTCGGTATAACGCTGCTGGATTTCGCTGCCGCGGATCTTGAGCAGGCCGGCGACATCCAGGCTCTGCTTGCCGGTTTTGTCGGCCGACAGCACACGCAGGATCATCATTTCCAGCGCCACGATGTCGACTTCGAGCAGCGCGATCTGGTCGCGGAAGCGGCCGTCTGCGTACAGCCCCTCGGCCTTGGCGATGCGCTTGAGGCGCTCGAGTTCACGCTTGGCGCGGTTGACCTCGCCGATGCCGGTGCGCTCATGGGCGAGCAGGTATTTGGCGTAGGTCCAGCCCTTGTTTTCTTCGCCGACCAGGTTGTCGGCCGGTACCTCGACATTGTCGAACCAGACCTCGTTCACCTCGTGACCGCCGTCGAGCATGATGATCGGGCGCACGCTGACACCCGGGCTCTTCATGTCGATGAGCAGGAAGCTGATGCCGGTCTGCGGCTTGCCGTCGCTGTTGGTGCGCACCAGGCAGAAGATCCACTCGCCGTACTGGCCGAGCGTGGTCCAGGTTTTCTGGCCATTGACGATGTAGTAGTCGCCGCGGCGCTCGGCCTTGCACTTGAGCGAGGCGAGGTCGGAGCCCGAACCCGGCTCGCTGTAACCCTGGCTCCACCAGACATCGCCGCTGCTGATGCCGGGCAGGTGGCGCGTTTGCTGTTCGCGCGAACCAAAGGCCATGATCACCGGCGCCACCATCACCGGGCCAAAAGGCACGATGCGCGGCGCGCCGGCGAGCGCACATTCTTCTTCGAACAGATGGCGCTGCACGGCAGTCCAGCCGGGGCCGCCAAAGGCTTCGGGCCAGGCGTAACCATGCCAGCCCTTCTTGCCCAGGATGCGCGCCCAGCGCTGCTGGTCTTCACGCGAAAGATGCAGTGCGTTGTGCACCTTGTGGCTGATATCGGCGGGCAGGTTGGCAGCCACCCAATCGTGGATGCCGGCGCGGAAGTCGAGTTCTTCCGCGGTGAAGTCGAGGTTCATTGGATGCTCCGTAGCGCGTGTCGCGCCGGTCGATGCGGGTGCAGCAGAACCGCGTTTTAGCACGACCGTTCGCCAGCGCGCTGTCGAGGCCGTGACAGGGCCGGCTCCGTATCATCGGGCAGATGGCCGCACCCGCGTTGTCAGCCGCAACAGCACCTGGCTATCGAACTACCGTCGCCGCGCTGGCGCTCGGGCAATTGTTGAGTTGGGCGGCGCTGTATTACGCCTTTTCGTCGTTCGTGCTGCCGATGACACGCGATCTGGGCTGGAGCAAGGCCACCTTGATGGGCGCCTTCACGCTCGGGCTGGCGACCTGGGGCGCCTGCACCTACGCCGCCGGCGCCGCGGTCGACCGTGGCCAGGGCCGTGCGCTGATGACCGTCGGCGCGCTGCTCGGTGCGGCCGGGTTTTCCATCTGGTCACTCGCTGCCACGCCCTGGGTTTTGTACGCCGCCTGGGCGCTGCTCGGCGCGTCGATGGCGATGACGCTCTACGAGCCGGCGTTCAACGTCCTGACGAAAAAATACCCGCTGCAATACCGCGACGGCATCACGGCGTTGACGCTTGTCGGCGGCTTTGCCAGCACGCCGTCGTTCCCCGCGGTGGCGGCCTTGATCAACGGGCTCGGCTGGCGCCCGGCGTTGATGGTCATCGCTGCGGTGCTCGCGTTGGGTGTCGCGCCGTTGCATGCCTGGGCGCTGCGCGGGCCGGCGTTGGTCGACGCGCCATCGGCGGAGGTCGATGGCCAGGCTGTCGGTGTCGCCTCTGCGGCTACCGTCGATGCCGAATCGTCGACGCTGCGCGCCGCGTTGCGAACGCAGGCGTTCTGGCTACTGGCCTTGAGCTTCACGCTGTATTCGTTTGCGTCGGCTGCCCTGTGGGCACATGTGATGCCGGCCTTTGCGCAGCGCGGCATCGACGAGACTGCAGCTCTTGCCGTGCTGATCTGGATCGGCCCGGCGCAGGTGGCGGGCCGGCTCGTCTATGCCTGGGCCGGCCGCGCGGTGCCGCTGCGCCGGCTGGGCGTTTACGTGCTCTGCGGCCTGCCGGCATCGTTGACGCTGCTCGCTTTGAGCACCCACCCGCTGGCGTTGATCGGCTTTGCGCTGCTCTTCGGCATCGCCAACGGCCTGGTCACGATCGTGCGCGGCGGCCTGGTGCCCGAATATTTCGGCCGCGCCCATGTCGGCCGCGTCGGTGGTGCGATGTCAGCGCTGGGCCTGCTGGCGCGGGCAGCCGCGCCGCTGCTCGTCGCCTGGTGGCTGCTCTGGCTGCCCGGCTACCGCGAGGTGCTGCTGGTTTTGGCCGTTATGGGGGTCGGGGCGGTGGTGGCGTTTGCGCTGGCGCGAAGGCCGGTCGGGCGGCTAGGCTGAGTTGCAGCGTTCTCAATCTGCAAGTCCTAAACGGCAGTTTCGCGCGTGCCAACGAGCGGCGCTGCGGTTGAGCGCGACGAGCCCAAGACCGAGCATCACAAGGAGCCCTGAAGAGACCTCCGGGACGGGTGTCGGTGGCTGGTTCAGCTGATTGGCGGCGACCATCATGGCGGGCCGATAGGTAAATGCGGCGGGGCCTACAGAAGTGTTGCTGAAGGAGAATTGAAACACCTCCGCGCGAAAGTCAGAACGTTGGCCGGACCAAAAAGAATCGACGTCCAGATAGCCGGAGTCATATGTAGCCGACTCAGGGTCACTGCCCACCATCGCGGCGAAATACATCAAGGCGACCGCGAGCCCTCGGTCGCTCGGGTGCGAATAGACATCGTCAAACGAGACGCGTGCCTCAGCGCGAATGGTCACCCGCGTCTGGGGAGTCAACTCAAAGGCACACCCCAAACCAGTGCACCCCCCGTTGCCCGTGTACTTTCCACCCGGACTATAGGCGGCGCCTCCGAAGCTGTTTGCCGTTGGCACCGCCTCTGCGCCATTCTCGAAATAGCCGTCGGCGACCGCCCTTATCCCGAAATCGACCCCGGGTACGTCCACGACCTTTCCAGCACCATGGTCATCGAACGTGAGTCCAAAGATTCCGAGCTGAAACACCGCATTTGCCGCTATGGGCAAGGCAGCGGGCGCAATGCCATCGGCGAGATCGAGATCGACAAGTTCGATCGTTATCTTGTCGATGATGCTGGTTGCGGTCCCCGAGCGGGCGTCGAGCGGCATGCAACACAGACTGGCCCCAAAAACTAAGGTCACTATGGCGGCGTGTCGAAGCGAAGTAATGGAAGCTCCTGTTGACGCATGTGGTCGATCCGGATTCGCAGTCAGAAGGAGAAGGCGACCCCGTGTAAAGCAGCTTACTCCAGACCGCTGACCGATTCACTGCTCAATCACGGGGACACGAGCAACGCTGCCACGTCGAAGAGGCATTTGACGAGTTGAAGCTCCACTTGCTGCGAAGTCGCCAAGTGCTGCGCAGCAAGACCGCTGAGCTATTTCGTCGGGAGTTTTGTGGCTGGGTACCGGCGCACGACGCGGCGCGTTGGCTGCATCGAGGGCCACCCGCGACCGAATGCCACCCGAATGCCACCCGATCGGCCGCCCTTCGTCAGCCAACGCTGATCGGTCATCCGCCGTCACCCGCCCGAACCAACGCCACCTGACGTGCGATCTCCTTCTTGCTCTGCCGCAGCAAGTCGATCTCGGATGGTGTCAGCGTTCGCGGTGCGGGCGAGGTACCGAGCTTCTGATTCAGTAAGCGCGTCGAAGGCGTGACCGAATCTTTGGAGTCACCAGGTTTCGAGTGCGTTTCCATGTCGGGCCTTGAGTTCGCGAAGTCGCTCTGGCGATACGGCCAACCTGGCCGAGTACGGTTTGCCTGTCAACGCGACGTCGGCAAGCACCACACCACCACTTGATTCGAGGTTTCCCCTCAGGTTGGCCAGTCTTCCGCCCAAGCCGACAAATTCGTCGACCGGCACATAGCGGCGACCGTGTTCAACGGCGCGGTCAAACGCCGCCTGGCGGGCCAATTGGACGTAGCCGCCAGCGCCGGTATGCGCGACGACATTGACCTGCACGATGCCTTCATCTACCGGCCATCCCCGGTGGCGGCCCAGGACGTCGGCGAAGGCTTGCGGAATGGCGTTCACACCTTGGCTCTCGTTGGCATGTGCACTGACCGTCGGCGGGCGCGCGGCGCCAACCAGATCTGCCAATGCGTGTGTCCGCCGCACCGCCATCACACCGCCACCACCACGTACGCCACCACCTCGATCTTCATCCCCGGCACGACCAGCGCCACCCCGGCGCTGGATCGGTTCGGATACGGCGGCTGGAAAAACTCAGCGTAGACCGCGTCGATGACTTTCATATCGCCGACATCGGTCATGTAGATCAGCACCTGGGCAACATCGGCGAGAGTCGCGCCGCCGGCTTCGACGGCGCGTTGCAGGTTGCTGAAGGTCAGCCGCGCTTGGCGGTCGATGGGGCCGGTATCGATGCTGCCGTCCTGGCGCACCGGGCCGTGGGCGGTGAACAGGATGCCGCCGGCACGCACCATCCACGAAAACGGTTGGGCCAATGCCGGCAGGCCGACGTCGATGACTTGTTTTTTCATGGCGCTTTCATGGCGTATTCATGATCCGCCGGCCGCAGCCGCAGCCGCAGCCGCAGCCGCAGCCGCAGACGCAGACGCAGACGCAGACGTCGCCGCGACCAGCGCCGCCAGCCGCGCGTACCAGGCGTCGCCGCCATCGCGCAGCGCCAGGTGGGTCTGGAAATGGTCTTGCCCGGGTTCCATCACGCCGTTCGCTGCAGCAGGTTGAGCTTGCAGCATTGCCAGCATTCGCCGATTGGATTTGATGACCCGCGGGCTGTCGTTTTCGCCGAAGGTCAGCGCGAAGGGCACGCGGTTGCCCGCGGTCCAGAACAGCGGGCTCTGCACGGTATCAAGCAGCGGATCGCGGCCGCGCAGCACGGTCGTGTAGACCCGCTCTTCCAGGCTCCCCGGCGCGGGGTCGCTCGCGTGCAAATCCATGATGCCGCTGATCGGCAGGCAGCCTTTGACGATGCCGTCGGGCAATCCCGCCGCGGCGCGGTCGGCGCTGCGCAACGCGGCGAGCGCCGCAAGATGGCCGCCGGCGGAATGGCCGGCGAGGTAGAGCCGGTCCGGCGCGCCGCCCCATTCGCCGACGCGCCGCTGCAAATCAACCAGCAGCGCGATCGAGTCTTCGTGCGCGCAGGGCAACGGGCACTCGGGCGTGAGCCGATAGGACGGCGCGACCAGCACCATGCCCCCCTTGACGATATGCGGCGCCATGAAGGTCTGGTAGTCGCGGTAGCCGTTGGTCCAGCCGCCGCCATGCCAGAAGACCAGCACCGGCGAATTCGGCGAATTCGGCACCCTGCCGCCGGACGCAAAAAAGACGTTGTAGCGTTGCAGCCGGTGTGCGCCGTAGGGAATATCCAGCGCCGCCGTCACGCCTGCCGGCAGCGGCGCTTGCGCCCAGGCCATCACCGCCTGCGCATAGTCGTCGGCCGCCTTGAAACGCATCGGCGGCTGGCCGTCGGGGTTGACGATGTGCTCGGGCAGCATCGGCGACGTGTTGAGTTGATGCGGGCTGCGGCGGCTGTGGTGGCGGGTTCTGGCCAGGCAGAACCGCCGCTGGCGCGATCAGTCGGCCTGGATGCCGGCCTCTTTGATGATCTTGCCGTAGCGGTTGAAATTCTCGCCAACCATCTGCATCACCGCGCCCGGCTGGCCGCCCACCGGCACCAGCGCGAGCAGGGTCATGCGCGAGACGACGTCGGGCATTTTCAGGATCTCGTTGAGGTGGCCGTTGAGCGTCTGCACGACATCGGCGGGCAGGCCCTTCGGGCCGACAAAAGCCTGCCAGGCGCCGACCTCGGCGTCCCTGAAACCGGCTTCGGCGAGCGTCGGCACATTCGGCGCCAGCGGCGAGCGCTGCGGGTCGGCAACCCCCAGGTTGACGAGCTTGCCCGACGCGATGTGCTGCGCCACCGGCCCGAGCGTGGTGTACATCATCGGCACCTGGCCGCCGACCAGGTCGACGATCGCCGGGCCGCTGCCGCGATAAGGGA